>JADKAQ010000022.1 GCA_016719105.1 Gemmatimonadota bacterium
GTGGCGCAGGTCCGGGGTGGGGGGGCCTCGTTCGGGCAGTATCGCGGCTTCTACTCGCCGGACGAGACGCGCGACGCCTACGACCTGATGGAGTGGATGGTCAGGCAGTCGTGGTGCGACGGGAAGCTCGGCATGTTCGGCGGCTCGTACCCCGGCAACACGCAGTATGCGGCGGCCAGCACGCGGCACCCGGCCCTGCGGGCGATCTTCCCCGAGGTGGCGGGCTTCTCGCTCTATGACATGCTGTACGAGGGCGGGATCTTGCGCGACAACCTGGTGAAGCACTGGGCGATCGCGACCCGCAACCTCGACATCGTCTATCCCGAACCACCGGTCGACGCCGATGCGAGCGGCGCGTTGCGCGATTCGGCGCTCGCCGTGCATCGCGGCAACTGGAACATCGTCGAGGAGATGTCGCGTGCACGCTGGCGCGATGTCGACCGTCCCAGCTTTGCCTGGCGGCGCCACGAGCCAACCGCCGTCCTCGACCAGATCAATCGCTCCGGTGTCGCGATCTACTCGGCCGGGGGATGGTACGACGCGTGGTCCAAAGATCCACTGCTGTGGCTCGCGAACTATCGGGGCCCCGGACGTGCGCTCGTTGGCTTCTGGTCGCACGCGGCCTTCTCTCCCGAGCGCAACCGGATCACCGCCGCCGAACAGCATCGCTGGTTCGACCGGTGGCTCAAGGGGATCCCAAACGGGATCGACCACGAGCCACCGCTGCATTATGCGGTCATCGACGATAGCGCCCGTTGGGAATGGAAGTCTGCGTCCGGGTGGCCGGTGCCGGGGGTGCGCAACGTGGTCTGGCGCTTCGCCCCCGGGCGGTCCGGGAGTATCAACTCACCGAACGACGGGCGTCTCGCTGCGGCCGCCGGTGCCCCCGGGCGCGATGCGTACGTCGTCGACCCGACCACCACCACCGGGACGTCGACTCGATGGGATCATACGGTGGGGCAGGGACCGATGCGCTACCCGAAGTTCGAGGCAGCAGAGGCGCGGGGGCTTACCTATACCACGGCGCCGTTCGAGGCCGACGTCGAGGTCGTGGGCTATCCGGTGGTGACGTTGTACCTGACGAGCGACCAGCCCGACGCCGATGTTCACGTCACCCTCTCGGAAGTGGATGAGCACGGAGCAGCCCGGTACGTGACCGAAGGCCAACTCCGCGCCTCGCATCGCGCCACCGCCACACCCCGGTGGAACAACCTGGGGCTCCCGTGGCATCCGAGCCGACAGTCTGACGTACGGCCGCTCGTCCCCGGACAGCCGGCGAAGCTCAGCGTCGTGCTGCAGCCGACGGCCACGCTGTTCAATCGTGGGCATCGGCTCCGCATCGCCGTGACCGGGGCCGACGCTGACAACACCGAGCCACCCCCCGTCCAGGGGCGCGCGACCATCACCATCCTTCGCGACGCGGCCCATCCGTCCGGTGTGTCGCTTCCGACGGTCAGCCGGCGCTGACGGGGACCACACCTAACGCCAGCCGCAGCGATGCACCACCCGACCGCCTAACGGCGAGTGAAACGAAGGCCGGCGAGGTAGGGACCGAAGTCGAGCTGAAATCCCGTGACTCGCTCGCGCACGCGTGAAAAGCGGATCGTGATGAGCCCCGGGTCGCCGAACAGGTCGGCGCTGTTCGGGGTGAGGGAGAGAACGGGTCCGCCGAGGTCCGTGGGGAGACGCCCGATCCCGCTCACTTCGAGCGTCAGGGCGGAGCCGGTGCTGCGAATGCGGTAGTCGACGCCCAACTCGTCGCTGTGGTACACGCCGGCGAAAGCCGCGAAATCGGCGGCGCGCGTCGTTTCAGGGCGGGTGACTCGCACGTACCGCACCGAATCCCCGTCGACGCCGGCCAGCACGAAGCCAGGCGATTGCCCGCGGACCGGAGGGGCAAACGCCAGCGTCATGGTCCGGCTCGTCTCTCCGTAGATGGCGGCATCCCAGCTGTAGTGCCCGGGGCCTGCTGCCGAGAGCGGGAGCGCCTGGCCGAATCGTAGCTGTACCATGCGTCCATCGCGCGCGCCGATCTCGATCAGGTCGGCCGATCGCGGATTCTCGAAGCGCCCCAGGAAGGCCGAGTCGACTGGCGGCGCCACGGGGGCGACGGGCGTTGGTGCTGCGGGCGTTCCGGCGGGGAGCAGCAGGTCGATCACCTGGCGCGCGAGCCCCGGGGCGTCGGCGCGGCCGTGGTTGCAGAGCACCGCCACCGACAATCCCGCGGAGGGGAGGCGCCCCAGATAGCTCCAGTACGAGGCGGTGTTGCCGATGTGGGAGACTTCGCGGAGCCCGCGATACTCGAAGACGCGGAGTCCCAGGGCGTACTCCAAGTCACGCCCGCTCGTCAGGCGGCCGCGTCGCTCGAGGCTGTCGCGTAAGGCACGCTGCGTGTCGAGCACCGCATTCCAACGCAGCAGGTCGTCGACGGTGGTGAGGATGCCTCCCTGTCCGTACACGTTGGAGAGGGGCATGTCGGTGCGAAAGCCGGTCGCGGTGGGGCGGTACGCGGTGGCCCGCCCGGGCACGATGCGGTTCCAATCGTCGCGCCACTGCGTCTGCGCGAGGCCGAATGGGGTGAAGAAGGTGTCGCGCGCGTAGTCGGCCATCGGGCGGCCGCTCACCCGCCTGACGATCTCGGCCAGCAGCACGTAGCCGCCGTTGCTGTAGGCGAAGAGCGCGTTAGGCGGAAACTCAGTGCCGCGCTGCCGTACGAGCAGCGCCACCACCTGCTCCATCGTGAAGAGCACCTGACCGTTCGCCAACCCCGCGAGTGCCACCAGCGGCCACTGGTCGCGAATACCCGCCGAGTGGGTGAGCAGCATCCGGACGGTGACCGCCGGGGAGCGTTCGGGGAGTTCGGGGAGATAGCGGCTGACGGGAGCGTCGAGGGCGAGCTTTCCGTCGAGGGCGAGCCTGACGATGGCGGCCGCGGTGAACTGCTTGGCGACCGAGCCGGTCTCGAGGACGCTCGACGTGGAGAGCGGGACGCCGAGTTCGAGGTTGGCCATGCCGTAGGCGCGGCGAAAGAGCGGTTGGCCATGGCGATCGGCGCCGACGACGCAGCCGGGGGTGGTGGTGTGCGCGTACGGAGCGAAAAGCTGGTCGACGAGTCGTAGGCTGTCGGCCGGGAGCTGGGCCGACGCGGGGTGCGCGCAAAGGGTCGATGCGACGAGGCAGGCGGCCAGGACGAGGACGCCACGAGTCGCGGAACGGGTCTGCGAGCGGTTGGACACAGCGTCGGAGAGGGAGGGGCGGGAGTGCGGCGCAAGTAAGCAGGTGCAACATGGGGGGACCGATGACTTCGCGGCAACAAGAACTGCCCGCGCTACGGAAACCGACAGCGCGAGCCCCCCGCCACGTCGACGAACACGTTGCCGAACGCAGGATCCGTGTAGTCTTCTCCCCACGGCAGCGTCGAGAAGAGGAGGATCCCGCAGGTGGGCGAGCGGCGGATCGTGACGTGCCGCAGCGCTCCGCCGAGGTCATCGTGCAGGCGAACGGCCCCCCCGACTCCGCTATCGGCCAGCCCTGCATCGTCAATCTCCACGTACTCGAGCCGCGTCGGGAGCGTGGCTGATGCCGAGAACTCCACGCCGATCCAGGTCCTGCCACTCGCCCCTGGGATGGCTGTGAGACGCACCGGGTTCGACGCGGTCCCCAGCGCGCGCAAGGCGCCGTTGTTCACCACCACGCGCTCGTCTGCCCCGACATACAGTCTTACGCCCTGGGCGAGCGTGAGCACGGGCGCATGTGCGAGGTCGCCCAGCGCCAGCCCCAGGCGCGCGCGAAAGGGGATCCCCACGTCGCGCCAGCTTGCCGTCTCGTAGAGCTCGCGTTGCGACAGCTCGACCACGTCGGTCGCATTGCCTGTGTAGGTGCCGGCGGGGATCGTGGCCGCGGCGTCGGGCGCGACGCGCCACGGGAGGCGCCCCGATTGCGTGATGGTCACCCGTCGCGAGCCCGCGCCGATGCGTCCGCGCGCCACCAGCTGCACGGCCACGTCCGCCGCCCGGCGAATCGTGACGCTATCAAGGAAGACGCGCGTCGGTAGGACGCCCGACGCCTCGACAAGCAGGCAGGTGATGCAACCATCGAGCGTGACGTTGCCGAACGTACTCGAATCGCCCCCGCCGTTCACCGCGATGCCGAGCCATCGCGCACTGCCCGATGACGGCTCGATGACCACCGGCGCCCCGCTCGTGCTCCCCACGTGCAGTTGTCCGCGCCCGTTGCTGCCGACGATCAGGGCGGCGACCGAATCCATGCGAAGGCGCACGCCAGGGGCGATCGTCAGTGCGGGGGCGCGCGCGCCGTGCACGAACACCGGCGCGGTCAAGCGCCACGGCAATCCCGCATCGCCCCACGTGGCCGAGTCCGCGACGATGCCACTCACGATGCGCAGCTCCTGCACCGCGTTCCCGCGATACGTCACCCCGGTTGGCAGCCGACCCACCACATCGGGCGGAGCGCTGAGCGGGAAGGACCCCCCGTTCTCGATTGTCAGGTTGCGAGAGCCGGGGGCGAAGGTGACGTAGCGGCCGAGCACGAGACCGACGCCGCGCGCTCCGGTGATCGTGAGCCCGTCGACCAGGAGCTCAGGCCCCTCGTTGAAGGAGTTGGGGACCGCGACAATGCAGTCGCGCGGTCCCTCGTTGAGGGAGCTGCTCCCACCGCACCCCTCGACTTGCAGCTGGCGAAGCTCGGCGCGCGCCGCCCCCTCGAGGATCACCCCGATCCATGTCCCGGTTCCCGGGGAATCGCCCACGAAGCGCACCGGGGCCCCTCCCGCCGGAATCACCAGCGCGCTGCGTTTGCCGCTCGCGTCGAGCGTGTCCGACACCGCCAGCAGGCTCCCCGGGCGGAACCGCACTTCCGCCCCCGGCTCGATCGTGAGCACCGGATGCCGCGGCCCCCCCACGCGCAGCTCTCCGTACACGACGTGTGGCGACTCGGATGCGCGCCACACTTCACTCGTGTCGAGCCTCGTCCGGTGCTCTGTCCCGCGTATCGCGACGCCGATCTCCCCGGTCGCTCCCCCTGCCGTCGCCCGGATCGTGGCGTTCCCCACTGCGACACCCGTCACGAGCCCACTCGCATCGATCGTCGCGACACTCGGCGTCAGTGACTGCCAGGTCACGGACGCCGTCGGCGCCGTGCCGGTGGAGCCGAGCGTCGCACGGACACGCACCGTGTCGCGCACGAAGTACGTCGCCTTCACCGGGAGGAGCGAGAGCGACAGCGTCGTGGGCTGCGATGGCTCCGAGCTGGCGCCACCGCACCCGGTGGTGAGCGCCAGCTGTAGCGCGCACAGGATGGCGGCGCCTGCACGCCATACGGCTCGGCTCGCATCGAGGGTCGTTGAACGCGACATATAGGGGCGAAGCTCGCCGTGTTCGGTACGCTCGACAAGGCGTCGGGTCACCAATCGCGGCACACGAGCGGCCATTCCACGACGCGTGCTACGGTGACTTGACCGTCAGCACGTTGTCCCCGGGATTGCGGTCGATGAGCTTGTTGTACGGATCGATCCCCACACGCCGCGGTGGCGAGTCAACGACGACGTGCAGCGTCGTGTCGCCCGCCGAGATCCGGCGCTTCGACAGGAAGAGCGGCTTGCCCAGTGACGAGCTTGGGTCGTTGTCGCCGAAGACGCCGACGTCGATGAAGTCGGACATCGCGATCGGGCGCTCGTTCCCGAGACTGTCGGCGCGCAGCTTCGACGTCCGCACGTGAATCGCGACGTCATACTTCCCGTCGGGTCGCTTTGAGACCTCTCCCTCCTCCACCGAGTTGTCCCACAGTGTGATCGTACGGAACAAGTCGTCGATCGCGTAGCGCAGCGAGTCCGGCGTCTCGGACTCCAGGTAGCCGAGCAGCTCGCGACTGGTGGTGAAGGGGGGCTTCTGGAACGCCTTGTCGGCGACGAAGCGCCGCAACGCGCGGTTCATCGCCGCGTCGCCGATGAGGTCGCGCAACGCGTACAGCGCCAGCGATCCCTTGTTGTAGTGGATGTACATCTGGTTCTCCACGCGCATGAGCGGGCGCTCGGCCTTGGCCTCGCGTCCGCGACCGACGAGATAGCCGTCGAGCTGCTGGCGCAGGAACTTCCGGATGTTCCCACTGCCGAACGTTTGCTCCATGACGAGGATCGCCGAGTAGTTCGCCAGCGATTCGGAGAGCATCGTCGCCCCCTGGACGTCCGCGCCGACGACCTGGTGGAACCACCACTGGTGTGCGATTTCGTGCGACGTCACGTAGAACGGCGTGTCGATGTCGTCGGCGGTCGTCCCCGCGCGCAGGATGAAGCCGATGTTCTCCGAGAAGGGGATCGTGGCCGGAAAGGCCTGCGCGAACTGCGAATAGCGCGGGAACTCCACGATGCGGAACTGCTTGAACTGGAACGGCGAGTAGCGCGTCGAAAAGTCCTGCAGCGACGCGCGCATCGACGCGACCATGCGGTCGAGGTTGAACTCGTGCCCCTTGTGGTAGTAGATGTCGAGCGGGATCCCGTTCCACTGGTCGCGCTTCACCTCGTAGCGCGCCGAGAGGAACGAGAAGAAGGCGAGCATCTTGTCGGTCGCCTGGTACTCGAAGACGCGACGCCCGTTTTCCCGGTACTCGCGCACCAGCTCTCCCGGCGCGATCGCGATCTGGTCCGGGGCCGTGCTGACCGTCGCGCGGAATCGGATCCAGTCGGCGTTGATCCCGAGGTAGGTCTTGTCCCTCGCCTGCTCGTTCTCGAGCGGCGCGGCGCGCACCTGCGGCGCCAGCTGCTCCTTGTGCCGCGCATTGTCCGACTCGAGCTCGCGCCACTTGAGGTAGCCGAGGAAGGGGAAGTACTCGAAGTTGAGGAACGTGCCGTTGGCGGCGATCGCGTTGCGCACCGTGAGCGTCGCCGTCGACGTGTCGGGGCCGGCGGAGGGGAAGCCGCGCCAGTCGTAGTGCCCGCGATAGCGCAGGGTGATCGTGTCGTTAGGCGCGAGCGGGACGTCGAGGCGGTACAGGCGCACGTCCTGCAGCGAGTCCTCCACCAGCGACGTCGTCGTTCGCCCCCACGCCAGCGAGTCGACCAGCACATCGCGATTCATCATCACGACGAGGAGCGAGTCGATCGGCGCGGCATGATTGTTCACGTAGGTGAAGGTCCCGCTCACGCCGAACGAGAGGCGCTCCGGGACGAGGTCGGCGCGCACGTCGGCGGCGATGAGGCGTGGCTGCGGCAGGCGTGAGAGCGCCTTGTACGCCTTCTCGTAGTTCGCCTTCTCGTGGCGGACGGTCGTCGAGCTCTTCCAGCGATTGACACGATTGGTGTTGTGGAAGAGGACGCCGAACGCGACGGCCCCGACACCGAGCGCCCCGAACGCCACGCCACGCGTGGCGCCGCGCCAGCGCTGCGCGGCCGCGCGACGACGCACCTGCCACGACGGCTCGCTGCCACGGACCCAGGTGAGGTACGCCACCACGCCAAGGAGCACCGCTACCGCCGACCAGTACAGCGTGGTCCAGACGAGCCCCGGGACGTACGGCCCGTACCCGTTCATGTCCGAGTAGCGAAAGGGCGCCACCACGGCGAATCGCGTGAGCGGGTGTTCGAGCCCCATCGTCGGCGCCAGCATCCGCAGGATGAGGGCGAAGATCACCAGTGCGTGCCCCAGGTACTTCTGGTTGGCGACGACGTGGATCAGCACCGCGAGAGCCGTCAGCTGCACCAGCGACGGGAGGACGGTCCCGAAGAGGAAGGTGATGTACAGGAACGGCTCGAAGCGGGAGTATCCGCTCGCGAGCTGGTACAGCATCCCCGCCCCCATCAGGAACGCCAAAAGCGCTCCCTCCACGAGCACCAGCCCGAGGAACTTCCCGACCATCGTCGCGCTCGTCTGGCCGGGGAGCGCATCGACGATCTGGTCGGCGCCCAACTCGCGCTCGCGCCAGACCAGCTCCCCGGCGAAGAGTGCGATCAGCACCATGAAGAACAGGGTGAACTGCGAACTGGTCACCTCGACGACCGTGTAGGTCACGGGCCACGCCGTCTGGCCGAAGACGACCTCGGCGTAGGTCACCGCGATCCCGAGGTTGATCAGTCCCACGACGACGATGACGGCGAACGGCAGCTGCCGCACGATGCTGCGGAACGACATCTGCGCCGTCGAGACCAGCTGCACCCACCACGGGCGCCAGCCGACGGTCTGTGTGTCGATCGCGAGCGTTGGCGAGAGTGACGCCGCCACGCTCGGCGCGGCCTCCTCAACCGGACGCCGCCGGCGCCGCAGTGCAGGCGGCGCGCTCCGGAAGCGAAAGAGCGCCACCGTGAGCCCGGCGACACCGAGCGCCGCCGCCGTCCAGAGCAGGCGGTTGGCGAGCAACACGCCGCCTAACGTGATGGCGCGCGTGTTCCGCTCGGCCACCGACCAGTAGCGCATCACCAGCTCGAAGGCCGTCAATCCGATGGGATCGAGAAGCGCTGCGATGGTCCTGTTGTCGAGCTTCCCGATCAGCGACTGGGCGATGCTGAAGCCGATCAGCAGGACGATCCCCTGCGTGTGGATCGCGAACGCGCTGCGTGTCAGCGCCCCCACCGCCAGGAAGATCGCCGAGATCACGAGGATCGCCGGAACGACCAGCGTGAGGAACGGGATGACGTAGCTCGAGAGGTCGAGCGGGAGGAGGCGCGCCTTGTCGAGCCATGGCATCGCGCTCCCGACCACCATCCCGACGATCATCCCCGCATGCACGAAGACCATGACGGTGAACGCACCGAGGAAGCGCCCACCGAGGTACGCGAAGCGCGTGATCGGCGTCGTGAAGACCAGTTCGTGCGTGCGGAACTGGTAGTCGCGCAACACCGAGCTCCCCACCAACCCGGAGACGACGATCTGCCCGAGTACCACGATGAGGAGCATCGTGCGCACGATGACCGACGGCGCATTCCGCATCACCATGCCGGAGCCGCCGGCGATGCCGATGGTGTCGGTCGTCACGAAGGCGAAGGCCCCTGCGACGAAGAGCGTGAAGTACAGCCAGGTGATCGGGCGCGTGAAGTGATAGCGCAGCTCGAATCGGTAAACGGCGCCGAACATGCTCATGCGGCGACGCGTCGTTCGCTGGTGTTGATGTGGAAGAAGTACACGTCTTCCAGGTCGGGCTCGAGCGCTTCGAACCCGGGGGGCGCCGATTCGGCGTACACGTGCGCCACGGGGACGCCCGCCAGGAGCTGCGTCGAGATCACGCGATGGCTTGCCTGCAACGCGGGCAGTTCACGCTTGTCCACCTGCCGGCGCCAGAGCTTGCCGCGTAGAGTCGCGACGATCTCGCGCGGGTCGCCAGAGAGGATCACGGTCCCCTTGTTGACGATGGCGATGGCCTGACACAGCTCGCGGACGTCCTCCACGATGTGCGTCGAGAGCAGAACGACGATCTCCTGCCCGATCTCCGCGAGCAGGTTGAGGAAGCGATGTCGCTCGGTGGGATCGAGCCCGGCGGTCGGCTCGTCGACAATCAGCAGCTTGGGCGAGCCGGCGAGCGCGATCGCGATCCCGAGCCGCTGCTTCATCCCGCCTGACAGCGACCCGACCGACTTCCGGCGGGCGTCGTGAAGGTTGGTCTGCTGCAACAGGTCGGTGACCAGCCCTTTGCGCTGGCGCCCGTTGAGCACCCCCTTCAAGGCGGCGAAGTGATCGAGCGTCACTTCGACCGAGAGGCTGGGATACAGTCCGAATTCCTGCGGGAGGTAGCCCAGGATGCGTCGCAGTTCATCGGGTTGTGCGAGCACGTCGATCCCACCGCCCGCGCTGGCCCCCGAGCCGAAGTCGCCAAAGCGGATCGAGCCGCTATCCGGCAGTTGCAACGTGGCCAAGGTGCGCATGAACGTCGACTTCCCGGCGCCGTTGGGGCCGAGCAGGCCGAACATGCCGGCGCCCACGGTCAGCGTGATCCCATCGAGGGCGCGCACGCCGTTGGGGTAGGTCTTGCGGAGGTTCTCGACGACGAGTTGCACGGCGAACCCTGGCGAAAGTGAGTGGTGAGAGGTCGGCGTCAACGCGGCGACTTCCGTGCGCCCCCGCGTCCTCCGTGTTCTCTGAGATCTCTGATTTGTGTTCCCTGTGGTGAAGATCTTCCTGCGCGGCTGGCGAAGGTGCGCAGGTGTTTTCACCACAGAGAACACGGGGTGTCACGGCGGTGGCATCAGGGTGTGGCCACGGTTGGCGGTGATCAGCTGGTCACGGAAGCGATCGCGCGGCCGAGCAGTTCTACTCCGAGGTCAATCTCCCCTTCGCTGACGGTGAGCGGGGGCGCGATGCGGAAGACTCCGCCCATCCCCGGCAGCTGCACGATGTTCATGCTCAACCCGAGCGACATGCAGGCGCGCGTGATCGCGGCGCCCAGCTCGGAGGCCGGAGCCTTGGTGGCGCGATCGGCGACGATCTCGACACCGCGCAGCAGGCCGCGGCCGCGCACATCGCCGATGCACTCGAAGCGCGCCTGCAGGGCGCGCAGCCCGCTCTCCAGCCGCGCTCCCATGACGCGGGCGCGCGCAGCGAGGCCGTCGCGCTGGACCACCTCGAGCACCTTGAGGCCGACCGCTGCCGGGAGCGGATCGGAGACGTGCGTCGTGTAGAAGAGAAAACCACGTTCGTGGCAGCGCTCCTCGACCTCGGCCGAACACATCACCGCCGACAGCGGAAGCCCGGCGCCAAGCGTCTTGGAGAGCGTGAGGATGTCGGGGGTGACGCCGTCGCGCTGGAAGGCGAACAGGTGACCGGTGCGTCCCATCCCCGTCTGCGCCTCGTCGAGGATGAGGAGCATGCCGCGCTCCTCGCACTTCTGCTTGAGTGCGACGAGATAGCCTTCGGGAAGTTCGAGCAGCCCCCCCGAGCTCAGGATCGGCTCCGCGATGAAGGCGGCCAGGTTGCCGCTGGACTGGCGATCGATGAGGTCGAAGCCGTAGTCGAGTTCGCCCCGCCAATCGGCCACACCGCCGCGCTCGAAGGCAGGGCGATAGGCGTTAGGCGCAGGGATCGCCAACGACCCGACGGCCGCTGGTCCGTATCCCCTTCGTCCCGCGGAGTACGTCGCCGCCGACGCGCCGCCGGTCATTCCGTGCCACGACTGGGCAAAGCCGACGATCTCGTGCCCCCCGGTGTAGAGCTTGGCCATCTTGATGGCCGCTTCGTTCGACTCGCCCCCGGTGCTGAGCAGCAGCGTTCGGTCGAGACCGGGAGGGGTGCAGTCGGCCAGCCCTCGCGCCAGCGCGACCACCGGACGCGAGAGCATCCCGCTGAACAGGTGGTCGAGTCGGTAGGCGTAGTCGGCGACGACCGCGGCCACCTCGGGGTGCCCATGACCGAGCAGTGAACTCATCTGCCCCGAGGTGAAGTCGAGGATCGCTCCCCCGTCGGCGTCGTACACGAAACTCCCCTCGGCCCGCTCGATGATGAGCGGCTCGAAACGCCCGCCGTAGCGAATCAGGTGCGCGCGCGCGTCGCTCCAGAAGCCAGGATCTGCATTTCGAGACACCGTCACCTCGTCACCTCGTGCTAGTCGTGCGCAGCACACTAAGGCGGGGGTGGCGATTCTCAAGCCGGGCTAATAGTTCTTATCGGAGCTATTAACGAGCGATATGGCATGGGTGAGACACTCGACATCGATTTGTTGCGGACCTTTGCCGTCATCGCCGAGGTGGGGACGCTGAGCCGGGCGGCGACGCGCATCGGGCGCAGCCAGGCGGCGATCAGCCTGCAGGTGCAACGTCTGGAGCGTCTGGTCGGCCATCTGCTGCTCGAGCGCACCGGGCGCGGCGTCTTGCTCACGCCGCAGGGGACGCGGTTGCTCGCCCATGCGCAGCGCATCCTGCAGTACCATGACGAGGCGCTGGCCGAGCTGTCTGGGCGGGGGCTAGTCGGCACCATCCGGTTTGGCTGTCCGGATGACTACGCCGTGCGCTTCCTGCCGCACTTGCTGCGCGGCTTTGCGCGCGTGCATCCCAAGGTGCATGTCGAGGTGCACTGCGCCCACACGCCGCGCCTCCTCGAGCGTCTGGACCAGCACGCGCTCGATCTCGCGCTCACCTCGTTTGCCGAGACCGAGAAGGGGCGCACCATCATCCGACGCGAGCCGCTGGTGTGGGTGGGGGCCGACGGCTCGAACGCCGCGCATCTCAAACCGCTCCGCCTCGCCCTGACCGACCCCGACACGCTCGATCATCGCGCCGCGCGCCGCAGCCTCGACGTCGCGGGACGCGCCTATCGCGTCGCCTACGCCAGCGCGAGCCTCGCCGGTCTCACCGCCGTCGTGCGCTCCGGTCAGGCGATCGCTGTCCTCACGCGCACTGCGGTGCCCGACGACTTGCGCGTGCTCTCGGCAGAAAGCGGGTTGCCGCCGCTGCCGAGCGTCGGGATCGGCGTGATGGTCGACAGCAAGCAGCCGTCGGCGGTGGTGAACGCCTTTGCGCAGCACGTGCGTCAGGTGTTGCCGACGCTCTGAAGCTTCGCGGGTGCAGCACCCGGCGCGTCACCCCGTCAGCGACCAGAACGCGCTCGTGAGTCCGTGTGCCGCGAAGATCGCCTGTGCTTCCGCCGCGGTGGCGGGTTCGTAGTCGGGGTCGAGCCGCGTCGCATACCACGCGCGGCCAAGATCGTAGAGTACCTGTGGCGCCACGACCGCGCCGCGCGTGTATTCGCGTGCGCCGAGCCATGCATCCAGCTCGCCTTCCGACCGGAAGGCCGCGATGTGCGTTCAGGTGAAGCCGATGTCGTCCCAGAAGTGTCGAGCCGGGACAAGGAAGTGCACGATCGCGTCGCCCGTCACGCGTCCGCGCTCGACGGTCAGCCGAATGCTGTCGCCGGTTTGTGGCGAGCGCGTATCGAGCCACCCGTCGCCCACCAGCCCGAGGATGGCGAAGCCATCCCACACGCAATTGGCCCACCACGAGCGATTGCCCGACGTCACGACGAAGTCGGTCGGCACCGCCGAGAACGGGTGCGCCATCCAGATCGCGCCGGTGTCCGGTCGCAACGCCAGGCGATGCTGGGCGGCGAGGGAGTGCAGCGCCTCGCGCACGGCGTCGGTGGTGGTGTCGTGCGCCGTCGCGAGTTCATCGAGCGACGGCGGCGCGGAGGTATCGCGCAGGGAGCGCATGATGTGCGCGCGGATGCTGCGTTCGAGAGCGTTCACGAGCGGCTCGGTGTCAGGCGTTGGGCAGGCGCCAGACGAGTGCGTCCAGACGTACGGTCGCACGCATCCGCGCGGCTGTACACTCGCGCAAGCCGGACACAATGCACGCCCATCGACGTCAGCACTAGTAGTCGAGCAGTCGGAAGGTCGCGGCGACCGAGAGGTCGGACTTGATGACGACATCGCCCGTGTATGCGCCGTTTCCCTCGAAGTAGCCCTGCCTCGGCGTCGACACGGTCCGTCCCTTCACCACGAACGAGACCGCCACGTCGGATTCTCCCTCGAACGCGACCGAGACGTCCGTGCGCTCGCCAGCGCCAAGCCTGGGAGTCGTCACCCGGAAGCCGTGCCCCGAGAGCACGATGTTCCGGATATCCTCGGCCGAGTCGTTGCGCAGATGCACGGTGGTTGTGGAGGTACGTGCGCAGGCGACCATCACGACCGTGGCGAAGATTCCGCCGGCGTGGGAGAGGTAGCGCAGGAGTGCGTGCGAACCTTGCATGTCTCGCGGGCTGAGCTAGAGCGAACGTTGCACCCGACATGGCTGTCCGAGCGCCAGGCAGTCTGGTGGAATATCGCTCGTGACGACACTCCCCGCCCCGATCACGGCGTTCGCGCCGATCGTCACCCCCGGCAGCACGATGGCGCCGGCGCCGAGCCATGCGCCGTCGCCGACTGTGATGGGGCGGGCGTATGTCCGGTAGGGTGCCGTTCCCGCGCTGCGTTCCGATGGCGCGACGATGCGTTCGGCGGCGGCAAGCGGATGTGTCACCGTGAGCAGCTGCACCCCCGGTGCGATGAGGACGTCGGCGCCAATCCGGATGGCAGCAGAGTCGAGGAAGACGCAGTTCACGTTCACGAAAGTGCCGGGCCCGATCGCGACATGCGCGCCGTAGTCGCAGAAGAAGGGCGGCTCGATCCAGACGCCGTCGCCCACCTCGCCTAACAGGTCGGCGATCACGCGGTGTCGTCCTGCGGTGTCGGTCGATGGCAGGGCGGCGAAGGTGGCCAGGAGGGCACGGGCGCGATGCGCGAGGGCGAGCAGCTCCGGGTCGCGGGAGTTGTATGGCTCGCCGGCGAGCATGCGGTCGCGTTGTGAGGGAGGCATGGAGGAAGTACGAGGAGGTGAAGGCGATTCGACCTCAGGCAGTCCAAGGAGTCAAAGCCGGGCGTTCTTGCAGAATCCCAAGTCGCAAACGGTAGGACTCGTTCGGGCACTGCTCGCACAGCGGCCCAACGTCTTCGCAGAGCGCCAGGTCATGCTCGGACGATGTTGACCTTCTTTCTCCCGACACGAGACGCAGTACAACGAGACCCGGCGCCATTCGGCTGGCGTCAGCGCAGCACGAACGGGTTGCCAGCCACGGCGCCGCTGTTGATCCAGACCGACTTGGTCTGCAGGTACGCACGCACGGCATCGATGCCGTTCTCGCGCCCCAGGCCGGAGTCCTTGTAGCCGCCGAACGGCGCCATGAAGCTGACGGCACGGTAGGTGTTGACCCACACCGTGCCGGCCTGCAGCCGCTCGGCCATGCGGATGGCGCGGCCGATGTCGCGCGTCCAGACGGCGGCGGCGAGTCCGAAGCGTACGTCGTTAGCGATGCGAAGGGCGTCGGCCTCGTCCTTGAACCTGATCACCGACAGCACCGGCCCGAACACTTCCTCCTGCGCGATGCGCATGTCGTTGCGCACGTCAGTGAAGATGGTCGGCTGCACGAACCACCCCTGTCCGCATTCGGGTGCGGTCCCCCGTTCGCCCCCGAGCACGACGCGGGCGCCTTCGGCACGCGCAATGTCGATGTAGTCGAGCACCTTCTTGAACTGCGGCGGTGTGGTCACCGGCCCCACCTGGGTGGCCGTGTCCATCGGGTCGCCCATGCGCGCCGTGCGCGCGACCTCGAGCAACCGCTCGACGAAGGCGTCGTGGATGCTGTCCTGCACCAGCAGCCGAGAGCCGGCGATGCAGGTCTGTCCGGTGGCGGCAAAGATCCCCGAGATGGCGCCGAAGACGGCCTGCTCCAGGTCGGCATCGTCGAAGACGACGTTAGGCGACTTGCCGCCAAGCTCCAGCGAGGTGTGCTTGAGCAGGCGCGCCGCCTTTTCGGCGATGACGCGCCCGGTCGCGTCCGATCCGGTGAAGCTGATCTTGCTCACCAGCGGGTGTTCGACCAACGGTGTCCCCACCTCGGCGCCGAAGCCGGTGACCACGTTGAAGACCCCTGGCGGAAAGCCGGCCTCGTCGAACAGCTCGGCGAACTCGAGGGTCGAGGCCGAGGTGAACTCCGACGGCTTGATGACGACGGTGCAGCCGGCGGCGAGCGCCGGCGCGACCTTCCATGCCGCCAGCAGCAAAGGGGAGTTCCACGGCGTGATCGCCGCCACCACGCCGATGGGCTCGTGACGCGTGAAGGCGAAGTAGCCCTTCTTGTCCAGCGGGAGCGTGCTCCCCTCGATCTTGTCGGCCAGCCCGCCGTAGTAGTGGTACCACTGCGGGATGTAGTTGAGCTGCCCCTGCATCTCGGCGAGCAGCTTGCCGTTGTCGCGCACCTCGGTGGCGGCGAGCCTGGCCGCCTCCCGCGTTATCAGGTCGCCGAGCTTGCGCATGAGCGCCCCGCGCTGGGTGGCGGTCATCTCGGCCCATGGCCCCGACGTCAGCGCGCGATTCGCCGCCTGTACCGCGGCATCGACGTCGCGGGCATCACCTCGTGGAATCTCGGCCCATGTTGTCCCGGTGTAGGGATTCTGGGTCTCGAACCAGGTCGACCCCTGCGGGTCCACCGCCTGGCCGCCAATGCGCAACTGGTAACGCTTCATGCGAGGCTCCGGGCTCAGAACGGCTTCAGGCCGAGGGCGGCGCGAAAGCGGTTCTTGATGTAGGGACCGTCTCGCGGCGGCAGTGCGCGAGGCAGCTCTTCGACTTCGACGAATACCTGCGCGAAGACCGTCCCCGCCCTCGCCATGACGCGTCGGGCAATGTCGTCGCTTCCCTCGAGGGTGCCGGTCGCGAATGCATCCGCGATGCCGAAGCCCTTGGCCACCGCGACCAGGTCGGTCCCCAGGCTGGAGTGGCTGCGTTGCATCCCCGTTTCGCCGTAGTGCCCGTTGTCGAGCACCACGATCGTCAGGTTCTGTGGCTGCTTGACGGCGATGGTGCCGAGGCTGCCGATCCCCATGAGTTGCTCGCCGTCGCCGGTGATCACCACCACCGACTGGTCGGGCTGGGCCAGCGCGAGCCCCAGTCCCATCGAGGCGGCGCCTCCCATGGCGCCCCACAGGTAGTAGTTGCGATCGCGATCGCCGGCTGCAAAGACGTCGTAGGCTGCGGATCCAAGCCCGGTGATGACCAGCGCGTCTGGTGTGGCGGCGAGCAGTCGGGAGACGAAGGCGCGGCGGCTGGCGCGCGGGCTCAATGCGGTCGTGTCCATCAGTTGTGCTCCCACTTCTTTCGCCCGATCAGGCGCTGGCCCAGGAGGACGGCAACCCGTTCGCCGGCCTGAAAGGCGGCATCGAAGCCTGCGCTCACGATCTCTTCGGCCTTGTCAGGGTCGTCGACGCGCAGCACACGGATGCCCATGAGTTCCAGCGCCCCCTGCGTGGCCTTGCCCATGGGGCCCTGCCACGGATTGAACTCGGCGAACTCGCCGCGCATGGTGACCAGCGTGAAGAAGGGGAAGTCGGCCGATGAGAGCAGCGAGAACATGTTGACGCAGTTGCCCACGCCGCTGCTCTGCATCAGCAGCACCGCGCGCTGGCCTCCGAGCCAGGCACCGCTCACCAGGGCGACCCCCTCTTCCTCGGTGGTCAGCACGATGTCCTCGATGTCGGGGTCGGCGATGGCGCTGCGGATCGCGTGCGAATGCCCGACGTCAGGGACGTAGGCGATCTGCCGAACGCCCCCCTGCTTGAGGACCTTGAAGACGGCGTCCTGCCAGGCGGGGACCGGTGCGGGTGTCTGGTTCATCGACGGTCTCTCGGATTCAATCGGATTGAAATGGCCCGGGAATCATACGGTGTGACGTGTCGCGACCTGAATGCCTCACGGCCAGGCCGCTGACTCGTCGCGAGCGTCAGTGGGTGGGAGCGTCGCTGCTGGCCACGACACCGCTGATCAGGTTCTCCTGCATCAGTCGATCGTGGAGGGTGACACGACGGAGGGCAACCTCCTCCAGGAATCGACGCGTGGCCATCGCGTGGGATCGCGCCAGTCGAACGCCGTCGTCGACACTCACGGCCTGAAAGCGCAGTCGGTCCAACGGCTGGAGCTGCGACACGCCGTCGATGTCCGACGAAATGATCGTCGCGATCTTGGGGTAGCCCCCCATGGTCTGGTGGTCGGCCAACAGGATGGAGGCGACGCCATCTCCCCCGACCTGGATCGAGCCCCGCACGACAGGTTCGGACGGGATGGACAAGGCATCCTTCAGCACCAGCGCCGGCCCCGCCAGCCGCATCCCCATGCGATCGTAGGCTGACGTCACGGCAAAGCTCTCCTGCAGGAGCGCAGCAGACGCCTCGGGCCCGAACTGCGCCGACTGCGGCCCGAGTACGACGCGAATGGTCGACCGCGCGCGCGCGAAGTCCGGTACCGGGAGATCGCCCTGCTTCTCTTCATATACGGTGGCGTCGCGCACCACGACCTCCGCGCCACTGGCCAGCATGCCGCCGCCGAGGCCCGACGTCGAGTGCGTCGCGGTGTGCCCTGCCCAGTGATTGCAGTGCAGCTCGCCCGCAAACGCGAGGTAGGCCCAACTCCCCCACCGGCCGGGATGTACGGAGAGCACGTCTCCCGCACGAAGGGTTCGAACGCCCCAGGGGGCGGCCACAACGCCGGAATGCAGAACGTGAAAGTCGCCCCCCGCGATGCAGCACGTCACCTCGCCCGACTCGCAGGCGAGTTCGAGCCCCCCCATGGAGATCTCGATTGCCGTCGCGCCCTGCGGCCGCCCGAGGGCCGCGTGGGCCGCCGCATGGGCGAGCCGGTCCATGGGGCCCGAGGCCGGGACCCCGAACCGCATCATGCCGAATCGGCCGCCGTCCTGATACGACACGAGCGGTCCGCACGACCGCACCGTCAGGCGCGCCTCACGCATGGCGCTCCGTCTGTTCGCGCTCCGTGAGATCGCGCTCGCGCTCGGCTTGCTCGCGCTCGGTCGCCTTGCGTGCCTCGTACAGTGCCCGGTCGATCCGTACAAAGCGCACCGTGTCGCCCACCGCGAAGAGGAAGGGGACGCGCTCATTCGGGGTGAGGATCCGGGTCGGCGAGCGGCCGATGATGGACCACCCGGTGGGCATGGTGAGCGTGCTGACCAGGCACTGCGGCCCGGCAATGAGCACGCTGCCAGCTGCAATGCCGCGCACCGCCGCGGGCTTCCGAGGCACCTGAATCGCCCGCGGCACCCCTGACAGGTACGCGTATCCCGGCGCAAAGCCGTACATGCGCACCACGTACTGCGCCTGCCGGTGGTTGTTGACCACGTCGTCGATGGACAGGCCGACCGCTCGTGCCACCGCGGCAAGATCGGGGGCGAAGTCCTCGTCGTAGCAGACCTCGACCTCGCGGAGCTGTCCCGGCGCCTGGCCACGCGATGAGGTGCGCAGCAGGCGCTCCACATGCGCCCGCACCTGCTCATGGTCGGTGACTACGGGATCGAAGTCGATCAACAAATTGACCAATGCCGGGACGCACTCGGCCATCCCGGGCGGGGGTGAATCGGCCAGGGCCCGGTCGAGGCCCAACACGGCGGCGCTCGTGTCGTCGGCGATCGCGTCGCCAAACGATACCAGCAGTGCGTGGTCTGCCACCGGCGTGAAGCGGGGCCACGCGTCGCCGGCCGTCGAGCGCTCGTTCATCAGACCGCGCTCAGGAACGCCGAGACGGTGACACCTTCCGCTTCGAGCCGAGCCCGGATCTGGCGCGCCATCTCGGTGGCATCGGGGCTGTCGCCGTGGACGCAGATCGAGTCGGCCGCCAAGGCGATGGGGTCGGCGCCCATCACCGGCATCCGTCCGCTCTTGAGGTAGCCGATGAGGCGATCGGTGGCGTCCTTGGCGTCGTGGAGCACCGCGCCGGCGACGCTGCGCGGCACGAGCTGCCCGTTAGGCAGGTAGGCGCGATCGGCAAAGATCTCGGAGAAGACCGTCACGCCGCCCGCGCGAGCGGCGTGTTCGAGTGCCGTCCCCGAGATGGCCAGGATGGCGAGCGTTGGGTCCATGGCCTGCACCGCCGACACGATGGCGGTGGCGACCGTCGCGTCGGCCGCCGCCAAGTTGCCCAGCGCGCCGTGCGGCTTGACGTATCGCACCTGCGTGCCGGCCAGCCGAGCGACGGCGACGAGTGCTCCCGTCTGCGCCACGACCATGCGGCCGATTTCGGCCGGCTGCATCGGTATCACCCGGCGCCCGAACCCTTCGCGGTCGGCGTAGCCGGGATGCGCCCCGACGATCACCCCACGGTCGGCCGCCAGGCGCAACGTCTTGAACATCGTCTCCGGATCGGAGGCATGGCCCCCGCAGGCGATGTTGGCGCTGGTCACGCAATCCAGGATCTCGGCGTCGTGGCCCATGATCCATGGACCGTAGCCTTCGCCGAGGTCGGAGTTGAGGTCGATGCGCATGGTGCCGCTCACTGGCCGGGGCGGTTGGTGGCGCGGGTGAGGAGCGTCACCCCTGCCAGGTCCGCCGAATCGTAGTAGGTGAAGCCGGTGCGATTGGCCCGGCGCCCGCGCATCAGCACCGGGAGTCCCTGCGCGCGTGCCTCGTCCTCCGCGGCGTCGGCATCGGGAACCTCGAAGCCGATGTGGAAGACCCCTTCGCCCTTCTGGTCGAGGTGCTGGCGTTGCGGCGACGGCGCATCGTCAGGCTCGCAGAGCTGGAATTGCACGTTAGGCAGGTTGCAGATCCGGTACTTGAGCGAGTGGAAGCCCTCCCGGCTCGGCACGTCCAGCTCCTCGTACTCGGTGAGCGGCGGATACGGCGTCCACGGTCCGATGCCGATGGATTCGTAGAAGGCCTGCGCCTTGTCGATGTCGTGCACCACGATGCAGATGTGGTGGAGCTTGCCGAAGAGGGATGTCATCCCCTACTCCTTGACCGGAACCAGGTAGTTGAGCACACGACGCCCCCCGTCGACGTAGACGGTTTCGCCGGTGATGTACGATGCGTCGTCGCTGGCCAGGAAGGCCACGACCGACGCGATCTCCGAGACGTCGCCGTAGCGTCCCAGCGGCGTGCGCGACAGGATCGCGTGATGCCCGGCGGTATTCACGAACGCGCCGGCGGTCATCTCGGTCAGGATCGTCCCGGGACCAACGCCGACGACCCGAATGCCGTGCGGCGCAAAGGCCACCGCCGCGGTGGAGGTCACCTGGTTCATCCCGCCCTTCGATATCGCGTACGGCGCCACGTTGGGATTGGCCAGCCCCGAGTTGATCGACGACATGTTGATGATCACGCCCCCCTTGCCTTGGCTGATCATCTGACGGCCGGCCGCCTGCGTTCCGTAAAAGGCGCCCTTGAGGTTGACGTCGAGCACACGACTCAGGATCTCCTCGGTGACGTCGAGGAAGGGGATGACCGGCGCGATGCCGGCGTTGTTCACCATGATATCGATGCACCCGAAGCGCTGGACCGCCGCGTCCACGAGCTGCACGACCTCGCGCTGATTCGCGACATCCACGCGCATCGCCAGCACGCGGTCCGGCGCCGCCAGCTCGGCCACGGTCTTGTCGAGCTGTTCCACGTCGATGTCGGCGAGCACCACCTGTGCGCCCTCGGCCAGCAGGCGTTCAGCCGTCGCCCGCCCAATGCCGCGCGCCGCGCCGGTGACGACGGCGACCTTCCCTGCAAGCCTCATGTGATGCTCCTCTGCGTAGACTCGGTGCGCTCAGCGCGCGATGGTGTCGATCGAACGCGTCGAGGTCCGAAGGCGCCCCCAGCCCGGCGGGCTCAATTCGATGGACCGATACTCGCCACAGGCGATGTGCTCGGCCACCGCCCCCTTCCTTCCCGGCATCCGTGCCGAACAGCGTCCGTCTCGACACGGCGGCGGACACAACTTCGCACCCGCGCGTTGGATGTGCCAAGACGCGCTGGTGCGCGGCGTTCGCCCTCGCGCGGACTCGCCAACCCCGCCCCCGCGCGTAGATTGGCTCCCGACCTTCACCGGAGCGCAAGCCGGGTGTTCCTGCAGAATCCCAAGTCGCAAACCGAGTACGACGTCATCGTAGTGGGCTCCGGCGCCGGGGGCGGGATGGCCGCCTACCAGCTCGGCGTCGCAGGGCTCAAGGTCCTCGTCCTCGAAGCCGGGCGCCGCTACGACCCGCAGACCGAGACGCCGATGTTCAACCTTCCGCGTCAGGCACCGCTGCGGGGCGCGGGGTCCAAGGAGAAGCCGTTCGGCTTCTACGACGCCACGGTCGACGGCGGGTGGGAAGTGCCGGGCGAGCCGTACACCACGGCGCCGGGGAGCGAGTTCAAGTGGTGGCGCGCCCGCATGCTCGGCGGGCGCACGAACCACTGGGGGCGCATCTCGCTCCGCATGGGCGAATACGACTTCAAGCCGAAGACGCGCGACGGACTCGGCGCCGATTGGCCGATCTCGTACGCCGACCTGGAGCCGTACTACGATCGTACGGAGATGCTGATTGGCGTGTACGGTGGCGACGATGACCTGGAGAACACGCCGCGCTCGTCGTCCGGCGTCCTGATGCCGGCCCCCAAGCCGCGCGCGACGGAGCTGCTGGCCAAGAAGGCGTGCGATCCGATGGGGATCCCGGTGATTCCGGCGCACCTGGCGATCATGACGCAGCGGCAGGATCACGAGACGCTGCCCAAGAAGATCCATCCCGACAACCCGCTGGCGCAGCGCGTGCTGGCCGAGTCGATGAAGGCGCGGCAAGCCTGCTTTTGGGCGACGCCGTGCGGCAACGGCTGCTCGATCCGCGCCAACTTCCAGTCGACGACGGTGCTCATCCCGCCGGCGTTGGCCACGGGGAACGTCGACATCGTCCCCGACGCGATGGTGCGCGAGGTGACGGTGGATGCGTCGGGCAAGGCGACCGGCGTGTCGTACATCGACAAGCGGACGCGCGCCGACGTGAAGGTGAAGGCGCGCGTCGTGGTGCTCGCCGCCAGCGCCGCCGAGACGGCGCGCATCCTGCTCAACTCGCGCTCCAACCAGTTCCCCAACGGGCTCTCCAACAGCAGCGGGCTTGTCGGCAAGTACTTGATGGACACGGTGGGGGCTGGGATCGGTGGGCAGATTCCGGCGCTGGAGAACACGCCGCCGCACAACCAGGACGGCGCCAGCGGGATGCACATGTACATGCCGTGGTGGCTGTACAAGCCGCAGCTGGCGGGGAAGCTGGGCTTTGCGCGCGGGTACCACGTGGAGTTCGGCGGCGGGCGCAGCATGCCGGGCTCCGGGGCGATGGGCGGATTGGAGTCGCTCACCGAAGGAGCCTACGGCACGCGCTTCAAGGAAGCGGCGCGCCGCTACTACGGCTCATGGATGTGGTTCGACGGGCGCGGCGAGATGATTCCTAACGAGGATTGTTACTGCGAGCTCGATCCCGACCAGGTGGACCAGTGGGGGATTCCGGTGCTGCGCTTCCACTGGAAGTGGAGCGAGCACGAGACGCGCCAGGCGGCGCACATGGTGAAGACGTTCGCCGGCATCATCGAGCAGATGGGCGGCAAGGTCAACGGCAAGGTCGAGACGGATGGGTCGAAGGTGATTGCACGTGGCGGGCAGATCATCCACGAGGTCGGCACGTGCCGCATGGGGACCAGCGCGAAGACGTCGGTGCTCAACGAGTGGTGCCAGTCGTGGGATGTGAAGAACCTCTTCGTCACGGATGGGGCACCATTCGTGTCCAATGCCGACAAGAATCCGACGTTGTCGATTCTGGCGTTGGCGTGGCGGACGTGCGATCACATCATCGAGCAACTCAAGACGCGGAGTGTCGGATGAGCGACCGCGGCGGGGTTGGGGGGGGGGGGGGGGGGGGGGAGGCGAGCGACGTGGCTGGTGCGTGGGGGCTACCGCAGAGGACGCAGAGGGAGAGGGCGCGGAGGAGAGCAGGGGGCGATTGGTGGCATCGGGCGGCGGGCGGCGCTCAAGGCGTTGGCGACGACGGCGGTGGCGCTGCCGCTGGCGGGGTCGCTGGCGGCGTGTTCGCCGGAGAGTCGGTCGCTGCCGGTCGTCGACGCGTCCAAGGCGGCTTCCGGGGGTGTTGAAGCCAGCGGGGTTCCCGTCGCGGGGCCACGAGGCACCAAGAGCGATCCGGACCTGCTCAATCCCAAGATCACCTGGCCCATGCTGCTCACGGCGAGCGAGATGGTCACGCTCACGGCGTTGTGCGACATGATCATCCCCGCCGACGACAAGTCGCCGGCGGCGTCGGCGGTGGGAGTGCCGGCCTACATCAACGAGTACGTGAGCGCGCCCGCCGACTGGTATCAGAAGGCGCTGGTGCAGGTGCGGGGCGGGTTGATCTGGATCAACGTCGAGAGCAACAAGCGCTTCGGGAAGGCGTTCGCCGACGTGACGCCCGCGCAGCGCACCGCGATCTGCGACGACATCTGCTACGCCGCCAAGGCCAAGCCGGAGTTCAAGCAGGCGGCGCAGTTCTTCGATCGGGTGCGTGACCTCACGGCGGAGGGATTCTACACGACCGATGAAGGGATGAAGGACATCGGCTACGTGGGGAACGTGGCGCTCGCGTCGTTCGACGGGCCGCCGCCGGAAGTGCTCAAGCACCTCGGCTGGGGGGGGGGGGGGGGGGGCTGGTCCCATGTCGGGCTCTTGGTGGCCCACGCGGCGCCTCCGCACCGGGGGGGGGGGGGGGGGGGGGGGGGGGGGGGGGGGGGGGGGGGGGGGGGGGGGGGGGGGGGGGGGGGGGGGGGGGGGGGGGGGGGGGGGGGGGGGGGGGGGGGGGGGGGGGGGGGGGGGGGGGGGGGGGGGGGGGGGGGGGGGGGGGGGGGGGGGGGGGGGGGGGGGGGGGGGGGGGGGGGGGGGGGGGGGGGGGGGGGGGGCGGTGGTCGTGTCACCGCTGCGCGCCCAGATCCCGGTGGCCGAGTACGCGGCACGCCGGGCCGCACTCGCCGCGCGCATCGACAGCGGCGTGGTGCTCGCCTTTGGCCGGCGTGAACCGGTGAACCACTGGCCGCCGTTCTACCAAAACCCGCACTTCCGCTACCTCACCGGCTTCCTCGAGTCCAACGCGGCCTTCGTGATGGTCAAGCGCGGGGGAGCGGTGACGTCGACGCTCTTCCTCGAGAAGCCGAACGCGCGCACCGCGCTGTACCTGGGCGACCGCAAGACGCCACAGGAAGTGGCCGCGAGCCTCGGGCTCGGCGCACGCTTCACCGACGAACTGACCAAGGTCGCCGATTCGCTCGCCACGACCGGCCTCCCGTTCTACGCCATCTCCGACGCGCAGAGCGCGGAGTTCGATTCGCGCGACTCGCTTTCGTTCGGGCGCAACTTCGTCGTCGATTTCATGCAGCGTCACCCCACGGTGAAGGTGGTCGACGCGAGCAAGCAGGTGGAGCAGCTGCGCGCGAAGAAGAGCGAGGCCGAACTGGCGATCATCACCAAGGCTGCGGAGATCTCGGCCAAGGCGCACGAAGAGGTGATGCGCACCATTCGCCCGGGGATGAAGGAGAGCGAGATCCAGGCGATCATGGAGGCGACGTATCGCAAGCTGGGCGCCGACGGGCCGGGGTACACGTCGATCGTTGGGGCTGGCGGCAACTCGACGATTCTCCACTGGCCGGCCTCGTTCCGCGAAGCCAAGGCAGGAGAAGTGGTACTCATGGACGTCGCCGCGTACTACGACGGCTACTCGGCCGACGTCACGCGCACGCTCCCGGTCGACGGGACCTACACGCCGGAAGCGCGCGTGGTCTACCAGATCGTACTCGACGCGCAGAAGGCGGCCGAGCGGCAGATCAAGCCCGGGGTGGCGCGCAACGTGCCGACCGACTCGGCGTACGCCGTGCTCAAGGCGGGGCTGGCGAAGCTGAAGTTGATCGAGTCGACGACCGCGTCGTTCGATCCGCCGCCGGGGCTGTGCCCGGGGAACTGGGCCAACTCCGACGGGACGTGTCCGCAGTGGTATCTGTACGTGTACCACGGCTTCATCCACGGGATCGGGCTCGACGTGCACGACCCGGGGCAGTTCTCGCACGTGGCGCCAAACCAGTTCCAGGACGGTGACGCCTTCACCATCGAGCCGGGGCTGTACGTGCGGGAGAACGTCTTCAAGGACCTTCCGGACACGCCGCGCAACCGGGCGATGATCGCACTCGCGAAGGGGCCGGCGGTACAGTACCGCAACACGGGCGTACGCGTCGAGGACGACTACGTGCTCAAGGGGGGGAAGCTGATCCGCATCTCGCTGGCGCCACGGGAGATCGACGAGATCGAGAAGCTGCGGAAGAAGGCGGTGGTGCAGTAGGGCCTAACGCACTGCGAACGTCAGTGTCGCCCACTTCGATTCGTAGTTGGCATCGGCGTCTCCCTTCAGGCGCTGCATGTCGATGAACTTGACGTAGTAGGTCCCAACGCGGTCGAGCGGGATGCGGGCGATGCCCTGCGCGTTGGAGCGCGTGGTGCGCTGCGCCACGCGCTCCTCGGTCGGCGTGCGGCCGCCGTACTGGATGAACTGGTTGGCCACTGTCTTGCCGTCCACCAGGACGCGCACCTCGAGCGAGGCGCCGACCTTCAGCACGTATGGATTCTGCAGTGGGACGATCTCGGCGGGGTACCCCAGGACCGTCTTGTAGCCGGAGTCGGGGCGCGCTCCCACCTGCACGAGCGCCTTCACGTGCTTGTGGTAGCGCTCTTTCGACGGTTGGCTGATCGTGCCGTCCTTCTTGCGCGCCGCCAACTCGTCAGGCATGCCGTCGTCGGCGAGGTATTGGTTGAAGTCCTTGGGCGGGAGGCCGAGGATGCGCGGGCGCGTGGAGGTGCCGAGGACGTAGGTGCCAGCGGCGCCGGTCGTGAGCGTGAAGGTGCTGGTGTCGCCGGCGATGCTCCACTGCGCGGTGTCGAGCGCCGCGCGCCCACTCGGTGAGACGATCGCTACGTCGACCAACCGGTCGCGCGTGATCGAGTTCTCGCTCTTGCTGAACGTCCCGTTGAGCAGGCGCACGAGCACGGTCGATCGCTCGGCGGCGAAGTGCGTGGCCGGGCGCAGGAACATGTCATGGGCAGCAAGGACGCCGGCCGCGACGATGATGGCGAGGGCGGAGAGGCCGGTGGCGCGTGCGAGCGTTCGCATGGAGGGCGCGGGAGACGAGGAGACGTGCTGACGAGCTGACGACCAGACGACATGATGCGCGATCATAGCCCGCGCACAAGGGCCAGGCGCAGCTGGCGCGGTTCCACCGGGTGGAAGTGGATGTCCTGGACACCACCCGCGGGTTCGCCCCGAAGCCGCGACGCGTAGTAGTACTGGATGTCGCTCGCCTTGGTGCCAAGCAGGTTGAGGATGCTCAGCTGAATGCGCACGCCGCCAACCGTCAGGCCGGATGCGGCATTCACGAGCGTTGTTGCGGCTGCGCGCACGGCGTTGGTTTCGATGAGGGGATACGCACCGAAGTGACGAACGCGGAGGCTGGCAAAGGGACCGCCCCCCGCGCTGCTCCAGGTGATCCCCGCCGCCACGACGCGCTCCAGCGCGCCCGGGATGTGGTCGGCGTCGGGCGCGACATCGCGCAGCCGTGCGCGGGCGAACGACACGTCGGCGTCGAGGCTGAGCTGGGCGATGGGGCGATAGTAGTTGGCGAAGGTGATCCCGCTTCGCCTGCTTCCATCGGTCGGTTCGGTCGTGCCGCCGTCACCGACAAAGAGCAGTTCGCTGTCGAGAGCGAGCGCCCACAGCGCCACGGTGCTACGCCACTGGCTGTTGGGCGAAACACGCAGCCCGAGCTCGGCGCCCTTCGAACGAACCAGCGGGTTCACGCGTTGGGCCGATTCGCCAGTGGTGGGATCGACGGAGATGACCGTGCCGCGGGCATCGTTGCTGTGAAAGCCCAAGCCTCCGCTCAGGTACAACTCGGAGTTGCTGGTGGGCGCGATGATGAGCGACGCCTTGGGGCTGGCGATTCCGGCGCTGCGCGTGCCGGAGTTGGCGGCAAGCACACTTCGCACGTCAAACGAATAAGCGTCGCCTCGCACGCCCAGCACCGTGCGCAGGCGTGGCCGCCATCGCGATTCCATCTCCAGATAGAGACCCGTTGCCCGCTCGGCCACGTCGTCCTGGCGGATCGTGCCGGTGCGCACGCGATCGCGCGTGCGGTGCAACCCGATGTCATCGACGAGATCGGAGCGGTGCTGCAACCCGAGCGTGAAGAGGTGTTCCACGCCCCCGGCGGAGAGCGGCTGTTTGTGTGTTGCGTTCAGCCCGATCGTGGTGCGCCCTTCGCGCTGGTTGAACTGATCACCCGCGTACTCGTTCTCGAGGAAGTAGGTGAAGTTGGAGTAGAGATCCAGCGTCGACGCGATACCGAAGAGTTGCACCTGCTGCACCGAACGGGCGCCGGCACGATCCCATTGCGCGGAGAGTGAGTACCGCGATGACGCGCCGCCGAGCGATGGATCGACTTGCCCGAAGCGGTCGAGGGTTCCGTCGGTCACGGTGCGCATGGGGATCTGGTCGGAGGCGTCCCAGTCGTTGCGATACGCCATCCCCAGCACCGAGACTCGCGACCGGCCGCGCGCGACGGCGTAGCGCGCGAGGGCGCTGAACTTCCGCAGCTGCTGTTCGAATCGCCAGGGACCGTCGTAGCGCTTCGCCTCGCCGCCGAGCAGCAGGGAACCGCGCCCAAGGTCAATCGAGGCGCCGCCAGCCGCACGCGTGTAGCCGAACTCACCGGCTCCCACGGAGAGGAACGGGCGGTCGAGTGAGCGCCGGAGCTGGAACTCGGCCCCTCCCGCACTCCCGAAGTCACCGATGGCGGCGTGGTAGTTGCCTAACCGGTAATCGATGAATTCGACCAGTTCGGGGATGATGAAGTTCAAGTCGGTGTAGCCTTGCCCGTGCGCGTGGGAGGCCATGTTGACGGGCATCCCTTCCACCTTGGTCGAGAAGTCGGTGCCGTGGTCGAGGTTGAAGCCGCGGACGAAGAGCTGGTTCGACTTGCCGTCGCCGGAGTGCTGCGTGACGATCAACCCGGGGACGCTTTCCAGCAGCTCGCCCTCGCGCATGAGGGGGCGCAGGCGCAGGTCGGCCGCGCCCACGTGTCCCTGTGAGGCGGTGGACGCGAATCCCCGGAGTTCGTCGACGCGTCCCAGCACTCGGATGGGGCGCAGGGATGGGACGCGCGTCGAGTCGAGATGTGTGCTGGAATCGCGCGACGTCTGCGCGTCGACGCGGGCACCGCGCGATGCGAGGGCCAGGACGAGCAACAGCGATATGGGCGTTAGGCGCACGAGTGGCTCCAGGGCGCTGCAGCGTGGGCGGCAAGCCAGTGTGATGCTGCCTTGGCCAGTGCGTCGCCCATGCCGGGTTCTTGCCGCCCCCGGAACCGCACGACGCGCGAGCGTGTGCGGTGTCTACGTCAGCCGTGGCCGTGTCGGATTGCTGCGCGCTCGATGCGCGCCGCGCCCGATCGGCCGCGGCCGACAGGCGCCGCTCACGGTGCCTGCGTCGACCCGGCACCCGTCCGAAAGCGCACACCTCGTCCCAAGATCGAACGCTGCCGAGACGAGCCGGGAGCCTGTTTGTACCTTCAAGTATCGCCCCCGCATCGACTTGCGCCATCGTCGTCGATGGGCACATGACTTGCTTTTCGATCGGGTTCCCCCGCTCCGGTGTGTGACCGTCATGGACCAGCTGCTCACCGACATTCGCTTCGCCGCGAGACAGATTGTCCGCGCCCCGGGCTTCACCTTCGTCGCGGTCCTGACGCTCGCCCTCGGCATCGGCGCCAACTCGGCGCTCTACTCCGTGGCCGATGCGCTGATCCGCCGGCCCAGGCCAGGGGTGGGCGAGTCGTCGTCGCTGGTGTGGATCGCCGCGACGTCGGAGGAGCGTTCGCGGCCGATGGGGCTGTCGTATCAGGTGGCGGCGCGCGTGCGGGACGAGGTGCCGCTGTTCGAGCGTGTGGCGACGATTCGCGGGGTGCCGCTGTCGCTGGGCACGCGCGGCGACGCGGTGAAGGTGCAGGGCGAGGCGGTGTCGAGCGACTACTTCACCACCCTGCGAACCCCGTTCTCGTTAGGGCGCGGCTTCACCGCGCAGGAGGATTCGGGGAGCGGCGCGCACCCGGTTGCGGTGCTCAGCGACTACGCGTGGCGCACCTGGATGGGCGCCGATCCGGCGGTGGTGGGGAAGGCGATCACGGTGAACGGGATGCCGCTCACCGTGATCGGGGTGACGGCGCCGCAGTTCAACGGCGCTGACATCGACGACCAGATCCAGGCGTTGTGGATCCCATCGGCGATGATCACCACGCTCATCCCCGACTGGAAGTGGATGCTCACCGATGCGTCCAGCAGCAACATTCGGGCGATTGCGCGGCTCCGTTCGATCAACGATCGCGAGCAAGCCAACGCGGCGCTGCAGCGGCTGTCCTCCACGATTGCGGCGGCCGACACGGCGCAGCCCAAGGGGTGGACGTTGCGCACGTACGACGCGTCGGCGGGACTTCCGGCGGGCGCCGTGCGGCAGATCGTCCCGCTGGCGGCGCTGTCGCTGGCGGTGACGGGGCTCATTCTCCTCATCTGCTGCGCCAATGTGAGCAACTTGATGCTGGCGCGTGCGCTGTCACGCCAGCGCGAAATCGCATCCCGCCTGTCGATCGGGGCGTCGCGCTGGCGTATCGTGCGGCAGTTGCTCACCGAGTCGGTGGTACTGTCGCTGGTGGCCAGCGCGGTCGGGCTGCTCCTGGCGACATGGGGGTCCGACCTGGTGCTGGCCACGGCGCTTCCACTGCCGCTCGATCTCTCGCTCGACTGGCGCGTCTTTGGGGTGAGTGCGGCGCTCGCGCTTTCGGTGGGCGTGTTGTTCGGACTGGCGCCGGCGCTGCACGCCACGCGCGGAGGGACGGCCGAGGTGTTGCGGCAATCGGCGACGGGTGGCGATGGACGGCGTTCACGGTTGCAGGGCGGTCTGGTGGTGGCGCAGGTCGCGCTCTCGCTGCTGTTGCTGACCATGTCGGGGTTGTTCCTGCGGTCGCTGGACAAGGCGCAGCGACTCGACCTGGGCTTCGATGCGTCGGAGCGAGTGCTGGCAGTCGCGTTTGACCTCGGGTTGCAGCGCTACGATTCAGCGCGCGCCAGGATGTTCAGCGACCAATTGGTGGCGCAAGCCAAGGCGATGCCTGGGGTCGAGACGGTGACGCTCACGTCGCTCCTGCCGCTGTCGGAGTGGTCGACGGCGAGCGTTCACACGCAGCGTGCCGAGGGGGCGGAGCCATCGGCGGAGGTGTTGGCGTCGCTGTCGGTCGTTGCCCCCTCGTTCTTCCGCACCGTCTCGCAGGGATTGGTGGCGGGGCGTGACTTCGGCGAGGGTGACGTCGCGACGTCGCTGCCGGTGGCGATTGTCACCGAACGCTTTGCCCGCGAGCAGCTCGGCGGCAAGGCGTTAGGCGCACGGCTGAGTACCAACGGCGCCAACGGACCGTGGCTCACGGTGGTCGGGGTGGTGCGCGACGCGGTGCAGGCCTTGAATGCACCGGCCCCGAGCGGGGTGTATGTCCCACTGCGCCAGCGACCGTCGTCGGGGCTGACGATGCTGGTGCGGACCAAGTCCGGCAATGCGAGTGCGTTAGCGCCGGCGCTGCGCGATGCCATCCGGGCGATGGACCCGGCGCTACCGGTGCACCGCCTGGAGACGATGGCCCGGGTGCGCGAGGCGGCCACGCGCGAGCAGCGCGGCGGGGCGACGGTGCTGGCAATCTTCGGCGCGCTGGCGCTCGTCCTCGCTGCGGTCGGGCTGCATGGCGTGATGCTGTTCACGGTGCGCCAGCGCACGCGCGAGATCGGCATTCGCATGGCGCTGGGGGCGACGCGGCGCGCAGTGGTGGGGATCTTCATCCGGCGCGGGGTGCGCCTGACGATGGTGGGAGGGGCCGTGGGGATCGTGCTCGCCCTGGGCGCTACGCAGCTGCTGCGTTCGCTCCTCTTCGGGGTGGCGCCCACCGACGCGTTCACCTTCCTGGCCGTCTCGCTCCTGTTCCTGGTGGTGGCGCTCGTGGCCAGCTGGCTTCCGGCACGGCGTGCCGCGCTGGTCGACCCGGTGACGGCGATGCGCGCGGAGTAGCGACGCGCCGAGTCGCGACGCGCGGAGTCGCGATGCGCCGAGTCGCGCTACGCGCGCCACGGGCGGAGCCGTCTGGCGAGGTGCCAGCGGAGGGGCGAGCTTGTCGTCGCTGATCCTCCCCCACTGGAGCTCCCGATGCAACGACCCTGCGCGCCGCTGTCTGCTACGACGACCCCGGGGTTGCCATGAGCGCTCCGCATCATCCCGATGGCGACGACCGCCGCCGATTCCTGCGATTCCTCGCCGCCAGCCCCCTGCTCGCGGCCGGTGGCGTGGACCTGGGCGCCCTGGAGCGCCTGACGAGTGCCGGGAATCCTGACGATGGCTGGCGCCTGCTGGATGAGGTGACGCGCGCCACGGAGGCCCCGCGGTCGTTGCAGCAGGCGGCGCAGCAGCCGCCGCTCATTCGCGACCCGGGCGACGCGCTGAGCGTCTTCGACTTCGAGCCGGTCGCCAAGGCCAAGCTCCCCGTGGGCCACTACGGCTACATGGCCAGCGGCGTCGACGACGACGGGACGCTGCGCGCCAATCGCGAGGGCTTTGCGCAGTTCCAGCTGCGGGCGCGCCGCCTGGTGAACGTGCGCGAGGTGGACATGTCGGTCACGATCTTCGGCGAGCGGTGGGAGACGCCGATCTTCGTCTGCCCCACGGGGAGCCAGAAGATCTACGACCCCGAGGGCGACGTAGCGACGGCGCGCGCGGCGAAGGCCAAGGGGCACCTGATGATGTTGAGCGGCGTCACGACGTCGAGCGTGGAGGAGGTGAACGCGGCGCGCGGGACGCCGGTCTGGTTCCAGTGTTACCCGACCGACGTCGACGCGGTGGCGCACGCCATCGTGCGGCGCGCGGCGAGGGCGGGGTGCCCGGCGCTCATCCTTACGGTCGACCTCAACGGCGGGCGCAACCTGGAGACCCAGGCCCGTGCGGCGCGTCTCGACAGCCGCAACTGCGCGGAATGCCACACCCCCGGGCTGGCGGGAATGCTCAAGCGCAAGCCGATGTTCGACGGTCTCGACCTCAGCGCGGCCAAGGGGCTGGAGCAGCCGACGATGGACTGGGCGTGGGTGAAGCGTTGCCGCGCCGTGGCGCCGCGCATGAAGCTCGTCCTCAAGGGGATCGTGACGCGCGAGGACGCGGCGCTGGCGGTGTCCAACGGGGCCGACGCGATCGTCGTCTCCAACCATGGCGGGCGCGCCGAGGACAGCGGGCGCTCGACCATCGAGTCGCTGCCCGAGGTGGTGGCGGCCGTGCGCGGGCGCATCCCCGTGCTCATCGACGGCGGGATCCGGCGAGGAAGCGACATGGTGAAGGCACTGGCGTTAGGCGCGACGGCCGTCGGCATCGGACGCCCCTACCTGTGGGGGCTCGCCTCGTTTGGCCAGGCCGGCGTGGAGGCGGTGCTCACCTTGATGCGGCGCGAACTCCTGCTCTCGATGCGGCAGGTGGGGGCAACGTCGCTGCGGCAGCTCGGGCGCGCGTACGTGGTCAGGCGCGACGGGCGGTAGCGCGCACCCCGCGGGCGGGCACGAGCCGAAGGTCGGGATAACCGGCCATCGCGATCTGCAGCGACGTGGTATCGGCGCGCCCCCAACTGGCCTTCCCCAACGTGGCCCGCACGCGGTTGCGGGCGGCGTGCAGTGCGTGCGCCGCCCCCTTGCCGGAGAGCAGGATGTCGTAGAAGGCACGCGCCACCTGTCCCGCGACCTCGTCGTCGGTGAGTCCCATGACGCCAACGAAGGTCCCGACCCCCGAGCGTGCCGCCGCGCGCTCGAATCCCACGCGACGACGACGGAGCTCGCGGTAGTGATCGTCGAACGACGTGCCTTCGCGCAGCGCGAGCGGAAACGCCTGAGAGAAGACGGGGACGAAGCCGGAGTAGATCGTGTTGAGGAAGAGCAGGGCCGGCGGACGCTTGATGAGGAGCGTCACGAGCTCCGACGTCCCCACCTTGCCGTCGTGCAGCATGAGGTAGGAGCCGTCGCCGTCGTCGTGGGAGACGCCGGAGAAGTGGACGACGTCGTAGCGCCCGTGGCGCAGCTCGCGCAGGACGGTGGCGTACGAGGCCTCCCGGCCGATCAGCGTGGTCACCACGGTTTCCGGGGCGGCGTTCGACAGCTGCAACGCCAATCCCTCCACTTCGGCGCGTGCCCCGGGGAGGGGGAACGTCTGCGAGCTGTCGGCCAGGGGGTCACCAATGAGCAGCACGCGCAGCGGCGAGCGCACGAAGGGGCGACCTCGCGACGCGTCGGGAATCCCTGGCATGCGACGGCACGTGGGGCGCGCGAGCGCGAGGGACCATTCACCCACGGTCGTCCACTCCCACGGGAGCGCCCAAAGCTCGGGAGGGATGTCGAGGATGATCGTGGTCGACGGCGGCGTCGCCAGCAGCGCCTCGTCCACGCCCTCTAGCACGCGCGCGAGGAGGTCGCCGACGTGCCACCGCGCCCCCTGGGCGACGTCTCCGATCGGAATGTCGGTCGCGTTCGAGAGGTACTGCGACAGCTCGGCCCATGCTGGCGAAAGGTTGGTCGCGGTGGTGATCCGCTCGAGCGGGAGGGCGACGCCGTCCAGGTCGCGCAGCGTGGTCTGGAACCAGGTGCAATCGACCATCACGTCGCGCGCACGAAGGCGAACGACCATGGCCGGGTCGGCCGTGCGCGTACGCAGGACCCGGCGCGGTGACTGCACGGACGCCTGCACCGGCGGCTGCACTGGTGCTGCTGCCTGCGCAGGTGATTGCTCTGGCGCGCTGGCCTTGGCCAGATAGCGCAGCAGGCCGGCCACCTCCCCGAACGCCCCCTTCGCGAACGAGATCACCTCGATGCCGGCTGTGCGTCGCAGGATCGCCCGCTCCGACGCGCTCACGTTTTCCATGAGCGCGTACCGCGGCGGCGCCTCGCTCCCGAACGTGGTGAGCTGCGAGTCCAGCAGCAGGCGGAAGTTAGGATCGCTGAGCGAATAACCGACGAACAGGACCGCGTGCGTGAGCAGCAGCGATGACATCACCGCCTGGAAGGCGGGATTGGCGTGCGTGATGCGTCGATAGTCCTCGCTGGTGAAGACCATCGAGTCGTCGTCATGGATGGTCCCGTGCGCCTTGAGGATGAAGAACGCGCCATCGAGCAGGAGCGTCCCGTGCTGCGCCAGCTCCATTCCGGTCGGCGCCTTGGGGATGCCGAAGTCGCTCCACCGGGCGAAGGCGTCTTCGAGCAGCGTGTCGAAGTTGGTGGTGACGATGCAGGCGTACGGCGTCTGCACGATGGCGCGGTGCGTGGCCTCGGGGGGACTGGCGGGGCGCGCGAGCTGGTCGCGAAGCATGCGCCCGAAGAAGGTGCGCCCCAGCAGCGTGCGGCACTGGTCGGCGACCTCGGCGAACTTGTACTGCGCCAGCAGGCTCTCGAGCTCGTCCTTGCGCGCCGCATCGCCGAGTTGGGCATGCGTGCCCTCCACCACGTGCCGCATCAGGTCACCCCACCCCGGGTACCCGGCGGGACGTGAGAGGCCGGCGCCCACGAAGAGCACGCAGCGACGCTCGCGCACGTAGCTCACGAGCGCCGGGAGCTCGCTGGCGCTACGAAAGTCCGGACGTCCTGTTCCCATCGCCGCTCCTGTGGAGGTTCCCGCCTCGCCGAGCCTGTCGCCGCGCGCATGCCTCGATCACCCGCGAGAGGCTAGATTTCGCCACACGCCGGGTGCGGCTTCCGCCCCCTCGCGGCCAACCGTCCGGCGCATCATTCGCTGCGTTCGCTCCAACATGGCACAATTGCTCAACGCCTGGGTGTGGTTCGAGACGGTCCTGCTCGTCATCATCGCCACCCCCTTCGCCTTCATCCTCTTCTGCCTCACCGCCCCCTTCGACAAGGGGCGGTATGCTGCCGGGCGCTTCTTTCGCTTGCTCGGCGTCCTGACCGTCAAGCTCAACCCGCTCTGGAAGTTCGAGATGGGGGGCGACTTCATCCGTGACCCCCGTCGCCCCTACGTGGCGGTTTCGAACCACGAGTCGTACGCCGACATCTTCCTCATCTCCCACCTGCCGTGGGAGATGAAGTGGCTGTCCAAGGAGACGATGTTCAAGATCCCGTGCTTCGGCTGGATGATGCGCATGGCCGGCGACATCGAGGTCCGACGCGGGGAGCGTACGAGCATCGTGCGGGCGATGAAGGAGGCGCGCGACCGCCTGAGCAAGCGCGTGAGCGTGATGATCTTCCCCGAAGGGACGCGCTCGCGCGACGGAGAACTGCTCCCCTTCAAGGACGGCGCCTTTCGCCTGGCGCTCGAGGCCGGGGCCCCGATCCTCCCCATCGTCGTCGCGGGGACGCGCGACTGCATGCAGAAGGGGACGTTCCGCTTCCAGAAGGCGCGAGCCCGCGTGAAGGTCCTCCCCCCCATCGAAGTGACGGGGATGACCATCGCCGATGTCGCGGAGCTGCGCGACCGAACGCGCGCGGTGATCGCCGAAGCGCGCCACGCGCTCGTGCGCGAGATGCGAGGGGAGTCCTGAGGCTCCCCCCGCGACCGGCCGGTGGCTACTGCACCACCGCCCCGCTCAGCGCCATCGCCGCCTTCACCGCGGCATAAGCGTTCACCACGCCGCCGGTCCGAGAGAGCGCACCGAAGGCGACCTTCTCGCCGTTCTGCGCCCCCGGGCGCACGACCATCAGCTCGGCATAACGAGTCGACGTGTCGAGGACGAGCTTCTTGACGTCGGCGGCGGTGAGCTTGGGGAAGTAGCTCATGAGGAGCGCCGCGACCCCCGAGACCACCGGCGCCGCCATGCTCGTCCCGCTCTCGCGAGCGTAGCCCCCTCCCGGGATCGTCGACAGGATGTCGACGCCAGGGGCAAAGACATCCACCTGCTCCCTGCCGTAGTTGGAGAACGGTGCGGCGAGCGCGCTCCCTCCCTTCCACGAGGCCGCCCCGACCTCGATCCAGTTGGCGGCGCTCCCTTCGCCCGCATAACGCGCGACTGGGAAGCTCGGCGTCTCGGCCAGGTTCTCGCCGTCGTTGCCGGCGGCATGGACCAGGAGCACCCCCTTGGAGTCGGCGTACTTGACCGCGGCGTCGACCAGCGGCTTGTCGGGAGAAAAGTCCTTCCCGAACGACATGTTGATGACCTGCGCCCCGTTGTCGACCGCGTAGCGGATGGCTGCGGCGATGTCCTTGTCGTGCTCGTCGCCGTTAGGCACGGCGCGCACCACCATCAGCTTCACCGCGCCGGGGGCGCCGGCAATGCCCTCGATCCCGGTGCCGTTGTCGCGCAGCGCGCCGATGATCCCCGCCACGTGCGAGCCATGCTTCGCTTCTGGGCCGGTCACGTCGCGGTTGCCGTAGCGGCGCTCGTTGGGGTTGCTCGCATCGTCGCCGACGATGGTGCGCGGATTGAAGTCGGGGTTGAGCCCGTACTCGAGACGCCCCTGCACGTCTTCCTTGGCATCGTGCAGCTCCTCGCCGGTGATCCCGCTCGCTGCCATGCGCAGGAACAGGTCACGCGCCTGGCGCACGCTATCGGCCGATGGGGCGAGCGCCGTCACGCGTGCCACGCTGATCGAGTCGCGCGGGATCGCCGTCGACAGGACGCGCACGGCGCGCGAGTACATGCCATCGACCATGAGGATCTGCGCGGACATCTGCTGCAATTCGGTGCGCTTGGCGGTGAACGCCTTGGCGATGCCGTCGCAGCGTGCGCGCGCCGTGCTGTCGGGAGCCGGCGTCTGGGCGCGCATCTTCGTGCACCGCACGTGTTCGCGCGTGAGTTCGAGCTGGTCCCAGTTCACGTTCTGGCCGTTGGCGCCACCCAGGAAGTTCCAGCCATGGATGTCGTCCACATAGCCGTTGCCGTCGTCGTCCTTGCCGTTGCCGGCTACTTCGCGCGGGTTGGTCCAGAGGTTGGCGCGCAGGTCGACGTGCGCGGTGTCGACGCCACCGTCGATGACAGCGACAACGACCGTGCGCTCGGGCTTGCGACCGCGCAGCAGCTCCTGCGCGGCGCGACGTGCCGCCGTCCCTGGGACCCGATCGGTCGCTGGGTCGAGGAGCTGCCAGTCGGCGGGGGCCTCGGCGAGTGGGGCTGCAGCGGCGGTGTTGCCCGGAGCGGTCGCCGCGGAGGGCCGTGCCGAGGGAGCGGGCGCGGGGGCGGGGGCCACGGGGCGTGTGCTCGGCGTGGCACAGGCGCCAAGGACGCTCACGGCCAGGGCGACGAGGACGTGCGGGTGCTTCGGCATGACGCGAGGGGTGACGCTCCGGCGCCGGCCGGGTGGTCGGCGTCGCGGAGGCATGAAGACAGTACATTAATGACCTCTCGATGATCCCTGCGACCCGCACCGCCCCCGTCCGGATACTGGCACGAACTCGGCGCGCCACCGCCGCGGGGGCGGCCGTCGTGGCCGCCCTCGGATTGCCGATCGCCGGCGCGCCGGCCCAGACCAGTGGGGAGTCGATCGTCCCTCGCCCGGCGCGGGCGCTCGCCGACTCGACCGGCGCCCCCTTCGAGCTGAGAAGCCCGGTACACATCGTCGTGGCTTCCGGAGGCGTGCGGCTCCGCGAGATCGGGGAGTTGCTCGGCACGGTGATCCGCGAGCGCACGGGCTTCGTCGTGCGCGTGTCGGCAGGGGATGTGTCGCAGGCACCCGAGGGGGCGATCACGCTCGACACGGTGCGCTTCGCCCCTCGACTTGCGCCGCCCGCTGGCGGTGGCGCCGAGGCCTACACGCTCGACGTGTCCCGGCGCAGCGTCGCGATTCGCGGGGCGACGTCCGCTGCGGTGCTGTGGGGGGTGCAGAGCTTCCGTCAGCTGCTTCCGCCCGACTTCGAGCGTCGAGGTGGCGCCCGGCGCGCCGCCTGGAGGGTCGCGCCGGTGCGGGTCGACGATGCGCCGCGCTTCTCGTGGCGTGGCAGCATGGTCGACGTCGGACGCCACTTTTCCCCGTGCGCGACATCAAGCGGCACATCGACCTGCTGTCGCGCTACAAGCTCAACATCTTCCACTGGCACCTGACGGACGACCAGGGGTGGCGCCTCGAGATCCGGCGCTTCCCGGCGCTCGCGCGCGTGGGAGGGCGCCGCACGGAGGCGACCGGCGACCGCTACGCCGGCTTCTACACGCAGGCCGAGGCGCGAGAGGTGGTGGAGTACGCGCGCCAACGCGGGGTCACGGTCGTCCCGGAGATCGAGATGCCGGGGCATTCGTCGGCCGCCCTCGCCGCCTATCCGCAGTTGGGGTGTACGGGAGAGACGATCGCCGTCCCCAACTCGTGGGGGGTCTTCGCCGACATCTTCTGCGCCGGCAAGGACGAGGTGTTCACGACCCTGTTCGGTGTGCTCGACGAGGTGATGGACATCTTCCCCTCGCCGTACGTGCACATCGGCGGCGACGAAGTCCCGAAGGATCGCTGGAGGGCCTGTGCCGCCTGCCAGGCGGTGATGCGGCGCGAGGGGCTGGCCAACGAGGAAGAGCTGCAGGGGTGGTTCCTGCGTCGCATCGCGGCGCACGTGTCGTCGCGCGGGCGCACGATCATCGGCTGGGACGAGGTGCTCGAGGGGCGCTTCGCCCCGGGGGCGATCGTGCAGTCGTGGCGCGACTCCTCCTTCACGCGCAAGGCCGCCGAGCGCGGGCACCGCGTGATTGCCTCGCCCAACGAGTGGGTGTACCTCAACCGGCAGGCAGGAGAGCTGACGCTGGAGCAGGTGTACGCCTTCGATCCCGTCCCCAAGGGGCTCGCCGCGGGCGAGCAGCACCGGGTGCTGGGGAGCGAGGTGACGTTCTGGAGCGAGCACATCACCTCGGGGACCAACCTGGCGCTGATGGCGCTTCCGCGACTGCTGGACTTTGCCGATGTGGTGTGGGGGGCGGCGCCGCGTGACCTGACGGCGTTGCAGCTGCGCATCGACGGCGATCACCGCGCGCGCCTCGGTGGGATGGAATTCGTCATGGGACCCGGCGCCCGAGCCCTCCCGCGCATCGTCATCACCTTCGACAGCGTCACGCGCCAGGCGCGTTGGCAGCTGACGGACACACTCGCCGGGCTTGGCGTGCACGCGACCTTCGATGGCAGCCCCCCGCGCCCCACCTCGCGCGCCCTCGCCCCGGGCGCAGGGCTCGGGAAGGGCGGGATGGTGCGGCTGCAAGCGTTCGTGGCCGGGGAACGTGTGCTGGAGGAGCGGCACCTCACGATTCGCCAGCACGCGGGGGTCGGGGCGCGCGCGCGCATCACGCCGGCGCCGAGCACGTCGTATCCCGGGACCGGACCGTTCACGCTCACCGACGGGTTGATCGGCAGCCCGGCGCATGGCGACGGGCTCTGGACGGGATGGTGGGGGCCCGACGTCGAGATCGTCGTCGACCTCGGTCAGCTGCAACCGGTCGCGCACGTCTCGGCGAACTTCCTGCAGAACGTGCGGTCGTGGATCGTGCTGCCGGCGCAGGTCGGGGTGTCGTGGTCCAACGACGGTGAGCGGTGGAGCGAGCCGCGGCTGCAGGGGCACGATGTCCCGATCGCGCGCGACGGGGCCATCGTGCACCCATTCGCCCTGGCACTCCCTGCCGGGACCTCGGCGCGATTCGTCCGGCTCACGGCGCGCAACGCCGGGCGACTGCCGCCCGGCCATCCGGGGGCAGGCGAGGCGTCGTGGCTCTTTGCCGATGAGATCGTGATCACGCCTCGCGCCGCCGCGAGGATGCGATGAGCGACGCGGTGGGGGCGGTGCGCGCGATTGCGTCTGCATCGGTGTCGTCGGTGATGCGCGCGCGCATCGCGGTGGCGGCGATCTTCTTCCTCAACGGCGTGTCGGTGGCCAGCTGGGTCGTGCGCATCCCCGACGCGCAGCGGGCCCTGGCGCTGTCGGCGGGGACGCTCGGGCTCGCGCTGCTCGGCGCCGCTGGCGGAGCACTGGTGGCGATGCCGTTCGCGGGGCGCCTGGTGTCGCGCCACGGGAGCCGCGCCGTGACGGTCGGGGCGGCGCTGGCCTATGCCGCCACCCTCGCACTCCCCGCGGTGGCCCCGTCGCTCATCCTGCTCATCGCCGCGCTCTTCATCAACGGGGCGGCGAACGGGTCGCTCAACGTGGCGATGAACGCCCAGGCATCGACGGTCGAACGTGTGCACGGGCGCCCGATCATGGCCTCATTCCACGCGCTCTTCAGCGGAGGGGGGCTGGCCGGGGCGGCCGGCGGCGGGATGATTGCGGCTGGCGGCGCCTCGGCGCAGTTGCATCTGGCGGCAGTCGGCGGGGTGATGATCGCCCTCGTCGTCCTCGCCGCGCGCGCCATGCTGCCAGCGTCGGCCGAGTGGCATCCGCCGGAGGCGGAGGCGGAGGCGGGAGACGAAGCGGTACGTCCCGGTCGCCGGGTGATCCTGCTGGGGGTGCTCGCCTTCAGCGTCCTCTTTGCCGAGGGGGCGATGGGCGACTGGAGCGCGGTCTACCTGCGCGACGTGGCCGGGGCGGGGCCCGGGCTCGCGGCGTCGGGGTACGCGGCCTTCTCCATCGCCATGGCGCTGGGGCGTGTGGTCGGGGACCACCTCACCGCGCGCTTGGGGGCGACGCGCATGGTGGGGTTCGGCGCCTTCCTCGCCACCGCCGGGATCGCCCTCGCCCTCTTCGATCCCAGCACGCGCGCCATCGCCATCGGCTTTGGCGCGGTAGGGGCCGGGCTCGCGACCGCCTTCCCGTCGGTGCTCACGGCGGCGAGCCGGGTGCCTGGAATGAAGGCCGGGGCGGGGATCGCCGCGGTCGCCACGTTAGGCTACACAGGGCTGCTCGCGGGGCCTCCGCTCATCGGCTTCGTGGCGCAGATGACGAACCTGCGAGGGGGGATGGCCGCCGTGGGGATGGCCTGCCTGCTGACCGCGGTGCTGGCCGGGACGTTGCGCGAGGACGACGGCTCCTAGCCCGTCGCGCCGAAGAGCAGTCCGGCCCCCGCGGTGGCGGCCATGGCCAGCGCCCCCCAGAAGGTGACGCGCACGATGCCCTTCATGAGTGGGGCGCCACCCGTCTGCGCGGCGAGCCCGCCGAGCAGCATGAGTCCCAGGATCGAGCCGCCGGCCACCCAGTAGGTAACGGCAGCCTCTGGTGCGACGACGGTAATGACCAGCGGGACGATCGCTCCCACGGCGAAGGTCCCCGCCGATGCGAGCGCCGCCTGCAGCGGGCGCGCCGCCGATGTCTCGGTGAAGCCCAACTCGTCGTGTGCGTGTGCCGCGAGTGCGTCCTTGGCCGTGAGTTCCACCGCGATCTGCCTGGCGAGCGCGGGGGAGACGCCGCGCTTCACGTAGATGCCGGTGAGTTCCTCGAGTTCGGCTTCGGGCTCCGTCGCCAGCTCGCGCCGTTCGCGCGCGAGGTCGGCAGATTCCGTGTCGGCCTGCGACGAGACCGACACGTACTCTCCCGCTGCCATCGACATCGCCCCGGCCACGAGCCCGGCGACACCCGCCACCAGGATGGCGCGCGCCGAACCCTCGGCCGCTGCGACGCCGACGACGAGCGAGGCGGTCGAGACCAATCCGTCGTTTGCGCCCAGCACCGCGGCGCGCAGCCAACCGATGCGGCCGGCGCGATGTTGCTCGGAGTGACGGGCAATCTGAAACGCCAAGTGACCCTCGGGGTGCGGCGGCGGGGTGCCTAACGGATGCGGGGCAAGCTGGACGTATTGCACAGGCACCGCAAGCGAGTCATCCCCTACGCCGCACCGTCTGTCGCATCACTGCACCCTACGGCAAGTCACAACTGGTCGACCGGGATCTCCGTTGCCGGTTTCACGATGGCCGGCGCAGACGTCGGGGCCGGCGCCGCAATGACCGGTTCCATCTTGGGCGCGCGCACCGTGAGGATCCCGTCTGCGAGCGCCGCGGTGATCTTCTCGGCGTCGACCGTCTTGGGGAAGCCGAAGCGACGGTACACATCGCTCGATCGGAACTCGCTCCACACGATGCTCTCGTCCTCGCCCTGCTTTTCGCGCGTGGAGGTGGCGTGCACGATCAGCTCGGTCGGTGTCGCGGTGACCTCGATGTCGTTGGCGGCAAAGCCGGGAAGCGTGACGTCCACACGGAAATCGCCGTTGGCCTCCGTGAGCTCTGCGGCGGGCCGCCCCAGCACCTCGTGCTCGGCCGCGATCCAGTCGTCCAGCTCGTGTCCCGCGGTTCCGCCACGCGTGGCGAACAGCTCGAAGGCGCGCTGTCGCACGGCGTCCAGGCGTTGGGCGAGTTCGCTGAAGACCGGGAGGGCGCGCTCGTCATCGTTCGCGCGCTGGATGCGAATGCCTGACATGGTCCACTCCTCCGTCCTGCCCTAACGGGGAAACAACTGCGGCACGGCTGGGGCACGCGACGGGGGCAGCCGCGCCGAGCGGGGCACACACAGTGTCACGTCCCGCTGTGGGGCGCAATCCGGGAATCCCCGGAGCGTGCACGGGGGATGACAGCCGCAGCAGGTCGTTTGACAGGACCTGCGACCGGTCCATCGATTGTGCCCACGATCGTGCGCACCACGGCGTCGCCGCTCAGGTCGGCGATGGCACACGACCCGAGGCGTGCGACCAGCATCCTCGCAGGATCACCACGGCCGGGAGCGCTGCGCGGCTACAGCGCTGTAGGATAGGTGGCGGGCAGTTCACCATGCTCCCACAGCCCGGTTCGCTCGAGTGGCTCGAGGGCGCGCGTGGAATCGTAGTGCAGCAGCACGTCGAACTGTTCGGGGAGGCGCGTCTCGAAGTAGTGGCTGATGCGTTCCGTCTGCGGGCGGTAGATCACCCCAATGGCCCGCTGCAGGCGCGGCGCATCGAGGACGCGCCGCAGTTCGGCCGACCGACGCAAGTCGAGCAGCAGCTGCGCCCCGGCGTCGTGCAGCACGGCCTCGTACGATCCCGGCAGTGCGGGGCGTACGGCCATGCGTTGCGCGGGGGCGCCCCAGTCCGAGGCGGCGGTGACCGTACCATCATAGGTGGAGAAGCCCACAAGCAAGGCGTCGCTGCCGTAGTCGTGACGCACGAGCTGGCCCAGGTTCACCTCCCCGTGCCGCGACATCTCTGTCGCGGCCGCGTTCCCCAGATGGGAGTTGTGCGCCCAAACGACCAATCGCGCCGGCTTGTGCTCCGTGGCGCGCAGGTGATCGGCGAGGGTGCGCAACGTCTCGGCCATGTGCCGGTCGCGCACGTTCCACGAGGCGGCGCCGCCGCGGAACATCGCCCGGTAGTACGCCTCGGCGTTGCGTACCAGGCGAGCGTTCTGCTGTGCGAAGAAGTGTGCGTCGGCACCCAGCCGCCCGTCGCGCGACACCCACCCCGACGCGGCACGCTGCATGTCCACGAGTTGCTCGACCACTTCGTGTTCACACGACTCCGACATTCCGCGCGAGACGGCGAAGCCGTATTCCTGCGGGTCTTCGCCAAAATGATCGAAGCACGCGTACCGGTGCCGTGCTCGCGTGGCGGCCTCGGCGTCGACCACGTCGAGGTACGACAGCACGTGCGCCATCGAGGCGTGCATGCTGTACAGGTCGAGTCCATAGAATCCGACGCGCGGTGCTCCCTGCGGACGCGTGTCGTTATGCGCCCGCAGCCACCCCACGAAGTCCAGGACGTCGGCATTGCGCCACATCCACTGCGGGAAGCGGGTGAAGCCCCCCAGCGCCTCGTCGGCGTTCGGGTCGTCGGATTGTGCGCGCACGTACCGGTTGACGCGAAAGGCGTCGGGCCAGTCGGCCTCCACGGCGAGCGCCGTGAAACCGAACTCGCGGATGAGCCGCTTGGTGATCTCGGCTCGCACGCGATAGAAGTCGTGCGTCCCGTGCGAGGCCTCACCAATGAGAACGAAGCGCGTTCCTGCGGCCAGCTCGAGGATCGGGTCGAAGTCGCGCGGGCCACCTTCGAGGTGGCGCGCCTCCTTCGCCACCGTGCGCGCCGCGGAGGACGCGTCGCTGATCGCCGTGATGCTCGACATCGGTCCACCTCCTCGCCGGCGCATCGGGTCGGATGCGCTCCGGCGGCTCGTCAGGCTGGGTGCGGCGTGGGGGGATGCTCGGCGAGTATCGCCAGCACCTCCGCGTCGCTCACGTCATGGAAGTCATCGTACCAGTAGCCGACGCCGTAGAACGGCGCCGGGACCTCGAGGCACACGCACTCATCGGCACGCGCTCGCATGGCGTCGCACGCGCTCTCTGAGGCGACGGGGACGGCGGCGACGATGCGCGTAGCGCCGAGCGTGCGAATGGCGTCGACGGCCGCGGTCATCGTCGCGCCGGTCGCCAGGCCGTCGTCGACGACGATCACCGTCCGTTCGCTGAGCGCCAGCGGGCCACGTCCGCCACGAAAGAGCGCGTCGCGCCGGGCGAGTTCGCGCTCCTCGTGAGCGATCACGTCGGCCATGTCCGCCATCGTGATCCCGAGTTGCTGCATGGCGTCGCGATCGAAGACCGCGACCTCGCCGCTGGCGATCGCCCCAACGGCGAGCTCGCGGTTCCATGGGACGCCGAGCTTGCGCACCGTGAAGACGTCGAGCGGAGCCTGCAGCGACGTCGCCACCTCGGCGGCTACGAGCACGCCACCACGTGGCAGCCCAAGGACGATCACGTCGGGGCGCCCGGCGTAGTGCCCGAGGGCGTGGGCGAGGCGACGCCCGGCCTGCTCGCGATCGGCATAACGTGACATGGTCCCTCCTTCCTGCGGCGCGGGGCGCCACCCGAGACCGTCAGCGGTGCCTGCTCCAGCGTGGCACGCCGGCATGCGTGTCGCGAACGCGCCGCGGGACGGTGATACGCTGGGGGATTTCCCCCGTCGCATCCAGCAGGGGAATGCAGGGAAGGCGTCGGGGAGGTGCTCCTTGTGGGCGCCAGACACCGCGGCTGGTGCTCACCACGCGCGGAAATGCGGCGCGCCATCGGCAACTTCCAACCGTCCCGACAGGGGTTCTCGGATGGCGCACGGTGTGTGCACCCCTACAAGTTGAAGGCAGAAGGGGACGGCGCGCGATGAGAGACCGCTCGAGAGCGGAACGCCTCGCCGAACTGGCCCGACACTGCCAGGCCTGTGGGCTCCACGCCCTCAAACGCCTCCCGATCATCGCGATGCGCCGGATCCACCCGCCGTGAGTCGGCGGATTCACATGCACGGGCGCGTGCCCCCGCAGCGATCTCCTCTTCCTCACCCGCCGCTGCCACGCGCCACACGCAGTTCGCAGCATTCACCAGCAACTCACCGTGGTGCCGTATGCTCAGCCATCGCGACTTGACGCAATTGGCGGCGACCTACATGGACCGCCACGTACTGACCGTGTACCTGCGCGCGACCGTCGAAAACCCGGCCGACCGCAACCGGTGGCACGCCGAACTCGCACAGACGCTGCACGCCCTCCGTGAACGGGAGGCCGGGGCGAGTCACAGCGACCGCGCCGCCCTCGACGCCGCCGTCGCGACGCTGCGCGAGTGGCTGCTCGCCCAGAAGGGGACGCTGCGCGCCCCCGGCGTCCTCGTCATCGTGGCCCCGGGCGAGGTGCTGTTCTCCACGCCGATCGACACCGCCGTTCCCAACGTGGCCACCTGGAAGATGGGGATCCACGTGGCCCCGCTGCTCAAGGCTGTTTCGTTAGGTGCCTCGGCGGCGGTCCTCGTCCTCGACGCGCGCCACGCACACCTCTATCAGTTCACGCCGCCGCAGCACGTCGAGCGCGTCGAGTCGATGACCGCCGACGTCGACTTCGATGTTGAACATCACCTGGGCGGGGGGAACGCGACATTCCACCAAGGCACGCGCGGTGGGACGGCCGCCGACGAGATCGATCGCCAGCAGATGGTGGCCCGCGACCGGTTGTACGCCGACGTGATGGTGCGCGCCGTCGAGCTGGCGGGGCGTGATGGGTGGCTCTGCCTGGCCGGAAATGCGCGCGCGGTCGCGGCGGCCCGAGCCGCGGTTCCGCACGCCCTGGACGCGCGCACGCTTACGCTCGTAGGGCTGGACATGCACTCGACCCCGTACACGATCGCGCGCGAAGTGGCCAAGGTCACCCAGGCGCGTGCCGAGCAGATGGACACCGAGTTGGTGCGCGGCATCATCGACGAACACGGCTCGCGCGGTCGCGCCGTGACGGGGATCCGGGCAACCAAGGCGATGCTCGATCGTGAGGGGGTGGCCGACCTGATCCTGAGCGAGCGCTTCGTCGAGCTCTTCCCGGTCGACACCGACGACATGGTACGCCACGCGTTCCATCAGGGTGCCCTCGTGCGCGAGGTGCATGGTGCGGCGGCCGAGGAGATCGACCAGAGGGCGGAGGGGGTGGTGGCGCGGCTGCGCTACGCCGTCGCGGCGGGCAGCGCATAGCCTCTCGTTGGTCCGGGCCGTGCCCGGGTCGCGGCAGAAAAGAGCGGGCGGCGCGCAGTCACTGCGCGCCGCCCGCTGCATTGAGGGGAAGAGCCTAGCCCACGCCCGCGGTGACCGGTGCAGCCCTGGCAGGGAGAGGCGGTGCTGGAGTGGACGTCGGGGCCGGGGCCGACGCCGGTGGTTGCGGCATCGAATCTCCGGCGAGTACGGCCACGAACTCCTGTCGGTCGATCACCTCGCGCGACATGAGGATGCGCGCCACACGCTCCAGCGGATCACGCTCTCCCGCGAGCGTCGCGAGCACGCGGTCATGCGATTCGGCGAGCAGGCGCCGGATCTCGGCGTCGATCGTACGCGCCGTCTCCTCCGAGTACTCCGTGGCGCCGGCGGTCCGGACGTCGAGGTAAAGCGCGCGCGACGGGCGCTCGAAGGCGGCCAACCCTAACGCATCGCTCATCCCGTATCGCGTCACCATCTCGCGGGCCAGGTCCGTGGCGCGCTGGAGGTCGTCGTGCGCCCCGGTGGACACGTCGCCAAAGACGACTTCTTCGGCGACACGGCCGCCCAGCAACACGTCGAGTCGTTCGAGCAGCTCGGTGTGCGTGAGGAGGTAACGATCCTCGGTCGGTTGCTGCCGCGTGTAGCCCAGCGCACCGATCCCTCGCGGAATCACCGAGATGCGCGACACGCGATCGGCCGTCGGGCGTCGCTCGGCGACGATCGCGTGGCCGGCCTCGTGATAGGCCACGATCGTCTTTTCCTTCTCCGAGATCACGCGCGACCGACGCTCCAGTCCGGCGATCACGCGATCGATCGCGTTCTCGAAGTCCACCGGCTCCACCGCGGCCTTGTCCAGGCGTGCCGCCGCGAGCGCGGCCTCGTTCACCAGGTTGGCAAGGTCGGCACCGACAAAGCCCGGCGTGCGGGCCGCGATCCCCGGCAGGTCGACCTCGGGGGCGAGCTTCACCTTGCGCGTGTGGACGCGCAGGATCTGCTCGCGTCCTCGCACGTCGGGGCGGTCGAGCGCCACCTTGCGATCGAAGCGCCCCGGGCGCAGGAGGGCAGGGTCGAGAATCTCCGGGCGGTTGGTCGCCGCGAGGATGATCACCCCGCTGCGCGAGTCGAAGCCGTCCATCTCGGCCAGCAGCTGATTGAGCGTCTGCTCGCGCTCTTCGTGCCCGCCGATGGTCGAGGCGGCAGAGCGCGCACGGCCAAGCGCATCGAGCTCGTCGATGAAGATGATGCTCGGCGCCTGCGACTGCGCCTGCACGAAGAGGTCGCGCACACGGGCAGCCCCGACGCCGACGAACATCTCCACGAAGTCCGACCCGCTGAGGCTGAGGAACGGGACCTGTGCCTCGCCGGCGAGCGCCTTGGCCAGGAGCGTCTTTCCGGTTCCCGGCGCCCCCACCAGCAACACGCCTTTGGGGATCTTGCCGCCGAGCCGCCGGTAGCGTTCTGGGTTCTTGAGAAAGTCGACGATCTCCATGAGGTCGGCGCGCGCCTCATCGATCCCGGCGACGTCGTTGAAGGTGACGTCGATCGACTTCTCCACGAAGAGCTTGGCCTGGCTCTTCCCGATCGCCATCACCCCGGTGGGGCCTCCACCACCTCTCATCAGGTTGCGCCAGAGGAAGAGCAGGAGCCCGATCGGCAGCAGCCAGCCGAGGAGCGACGGAAGGACGCTGCTGTCGACGTCGCCGGCATACGACACCTTCGCCGCCTGAAGCTGCTCGACCAGCGTGTCGTCGTCGACGCGCGTGCTGGTGAACGACACCGACTTCTCGCCGCGGGATGCCTTGGCGAGCGCGCCGGCACGCGCCGGACCCAACAGCGAATCGAGCCCGGCGACGGTGAGCCGCCCGGTGATGCGACGTGGGCTCACGAGCAGGCTGTCCACCTTGTGCGCGGCGAGCAGCGTCTTGAATTCGCTGTAGGTGACGGCTTCTCCCTGCTGCGCTCCCCACAGCGGGATCAACAGCAGGGGGAAGAGGATCATCAGGACGATGATCCAGGTCGGGAAGCCGGTCGGGGATGGGCGCTTGCCCTGCTCACCCTGGTCACGGCGGGTCTTGTCGGCCACGGATCGCCTCCGTGTTGGGGCGTCGCCACACGCGGCACCGCGAGTCCAAGGTGCGGGGCGGAGGACGGGGAATCTGTCGGGGAATGCCGGGCTGTCGGCATGCGGCTGACGTGCCTCGCCCACTCGCCCGGCTGCGCGCGCGTGGTCCGTCACGCATTCTCCCGTTTGGGGAGCGCGTCATCGCGCCCCCACGGCATTGTTGTTCCGGCACCGCCACGCCGCACCGGAGGGTCACATGACGACCACCGTGCCTGCGCGCCTCACACCCGTGCGCATCCCTGCCGACCACACCGTGCTCCACGGTGACCTCGTGATCCCAGTCGGGGCGCAGGGGCTCGTACTCTTCGCGCATGGGAGTGGGAGCAGCCGCCACAGCCCGTGCAATCGCCAGGTCGCGACAACGTTGCAACTGGCGGGTTTCGGCACGCTGCTGCTCGACCTGCTCACGCCCGCCGAGGAGCAGGTCGATCGCCTAACGGCGCATCTGCGCTTCGATATCCCGCTGCTTGCGCGTCGCCTCGCGGCCGCCATCGACTGGGCGGAGCATGAGCCGCTGTCCCGCGGGTTGCCGATCGGTGTCTTTGGCGCGTCCACGGGGGCGGCGGCCGCGCTCGTGGCGGCGGCCGAGCGCCCGGCCCAGGTGCAGGCCATCGTGTCGCGCGGCGGGCGCCCCGATCTTGCCGGGAGTGCGCTCCCGATGGTCCAGGCACCGACGCTGCTGATCGTCGGGAGTCGCGACATCCCGGTGCTCGAGGTGAATCGCGTGGCGGCAGGTGCGCTACGCGTGCCTCACGAGATCGCGATCGTCGCTGGCGCCACGCACCTCTTCGAGGAGCCGGGGGCACTGGCCGAGGTGGAGGCCCTCGCGTCGCGCTGGTTCGTGCAACACCTGCGGCCGTCCACGCCGTCGTCGCGCGCTGCTGTCACCAACTGAGGCGCGCGTGCTGGCCGCGGGCGGTGGGGCGCGATAGGTTTGCCGCGCCCCGCCACCCCCTGCCTCGCCTGCATGCTCACACTCCTCGCCTACGGCATGGTCGTGGTCTTCATGACCCTGATCATGACCAAGCGGATGGCGCCGCTCACCGCGCTCATCCTCGTCCCGCTCGCCTTCGGGCTGTTGGCGGGATACACCGGGGAGTTGGGGGCGATGATGCTCGACGGCGTCACGAAGCTCGCGCCCACGGGGATCATGCTCACCTTCGCGATCCTCTTCTTCGCGATCATGATCGATGCGGGGCTGTTCGAGCCGTTCGTGCAGCTGATCGTGCGCCGCGTGCACGGCGATCCGATGAAGGTCGTGGTGGGGACCGCGCTTCTGGCCCTGCTCGTCTCGCTCGACGGCGACGGCTCGACGACCTACATGATCACCACCGCGGCGATGCTCCCGCTCTATCGCAAGCTCGGCATCCGTCCGCTCATCCTGGCCTGCGTGACGATGATGGCGGGCGGGGTCATGAACGTCATCCCGTGGGGAGGGCCCACCGCGCGCGCGGCGAGCGCGCTCAGCATCGACTCGTCGGAGATCTTCCGCCCCATGATCCCGGCCATGCTCGTCTGCTCCCTGTGGGTCCTGTATGCGGCGTATCGCCTCGGCGTGCACGAGCGCGTGCGGCTGGCGGCCACTCCCGCGCCCGGACTCCCCGACGCGGTTGCCTTCGACGAGACGCCCGCGGACCCCGACTTCCGCACCGACGACGCCCAGCGCCGTTCGGGGCGATTCACCATCAACGCGGTGCTCACGGTGAGCTTGATGGCGGCGCTCGTCGCCGGCCTCATGCCCCTCCCGATCCTCTTCATGATCGGCTTTGCCGTGGCGATCATGATCAACCATCCCTCGGTGGGTGAGCAGAAGGCCTTCCTGTCACGGCACGCCGGCAACGTGCTGGCCGTCTCGGGGCTGATCTTCGCTGCCGGCATCTTCACCGGGATCCTCGCGGGGACCAAGATGGTCGACGCGATGGCGTCCAGCGTGATCGCCATCGTCCCGCCGTCGTTAGGGCCCTACCTGGCCGTCGTGACCGGGATCCTCAGCATTCCGTTCACCTTCTTCATCTCGAACGACGCCTTCTACTACGGCGTCCTCCCGATCCTCGCCAAGGCAGCCCAGGCGTACGGGATATCAGCCGCCGAGATGGGGCGCGCCTCGGTGATCGGGCAGCCAGTGCACCTGCTGAGCCCCCTGGTGCCGTCGACGTACCTGCTCGTGGGGCTCGCCGGGGTCGAGTTCGGCGATCACCAGCGCTTCACTATCAAGTGGTCGCTCCTCACCTCGCTCCTCATGCTGGCGGTCGGCCTCGTCACGGCGGTGATCCCCCTCGTGGGGCGCGGGTGACCGTCGCCGGTGGCCGCACGCGCCACGCACGCCGCCAGTCGCACGCCTGACGCGGTCGTCGTCACCGCACCCCCTCACCTTCCCTACCACGGGCACCGATGACCACACGCCCCGCCGATTCACTCACCGTCGCTGCGGTCCAGATGGCCCCCGTCTGGCTCGACCGTGAGCGCACGATCGCCAAGGTGGTCGCGCGGTTGCATGACGCGGCGGCCGCTGGCGCGACGCTCGTCACCTTCGGCGAGGCGCTCATCCCCGGCTATCCGTTCTGGATCGAGCGCACGGACGGTGCGCGCTTCGAGTCCCGGGTGCAGAAGGTCTTTCACGCGCACTACCTCGACCAGGCGGTGCAGGTCGAGGCGGGGCACCTGCGCCCGGTCTGCGATGCGGCTGCGGCGTTAGGCACGGCGGTCGTCCTCGGCTGCATCGAGCGCCCCAGTGACCGCGGCGGGCACAGCGTGTACGCGTCGCTCGTGTACATCGACGCGACCGGCAGCATCCGGTCGGTGCATCGCAAGCTCATGCCGACGTACGAGGAGCGGCTGAGCTGGTCCCCCGGCGACGGGCATGGACTGCGCACGCATCCGGTTGGTCCCTTCACTGTCGGAGGGCTCAACTGCTGGGAGAACTGGATGCCGCTCGCCCGGACTGCGCTCTACGCACAGGGCGAGGACCTGCACGTGGCCATCTGGCCCGGCGGGATGCACAACACCCCGGACATCACGCGCTTCATCGCCCGCGAGAGCCGGTCGTACGTGATCTCGGTGTGTGGCGTACTCCGGAGGAGCGACATCCCGGATGGGCTCCCGCAGGTCGACCTGCTGCGCGAGTCGCTGCCCGACGTGATCGCCAACGGCGGCTCGTGCATCGCCGCGCCCGATGGGAGCTGGGTCGCTGCGCCGCTGCCGGAGGAGGAGCGCGTGATCGTGGCGACGCTCGACCACGCGCGCGTGCGCGAAGAACGGCAGAACTTCGACGCCGTGGGGCACTATGGACGGCCGGACGTGCTGCAGTTGGTGGTCAATCGCGAGCGGCAGGGGACGGCCGAGTTCGTCAACGGCGCGATTGGCGTGTTCCGGGATTAGGCGACAACGGCGGCAGGCGCGACACGCGCCGTCGCGGCAGCCACGCGTGCTCCTCGTTCCTTCTGCGGGTCAATGAGGCCGGATGCAAGGGATCAATTGTCTCCGCGGACCGCTAGCGGCCGGGAGCGCCTCGGCGCAAGCTTAGGTCCACATTCAACGGCAGCAGCGACGCGTGTTGGACGAGGGCACAGGGGACGTGACTGTGGCGGAGCGGTACGCGATCGAGCGCGAGCTCGGGCGCGGCGGTTCGGCGACCGTCTACCTTGCCCGTGATGTGCGCGACGATGCGCGGGTGGCGCTCAAGGTTCTCCACGAGGAGTTCTCGGGATCGCGCGCGGCCGACCGTTTCTCGCTCGAGATCCGCCTGCTACGGGAGTTCTCGCACCCCAACATCCTGCCGGTGCTCGATTCCGGGGAGTGGAAGGGTCGCCCGTTCTACGTCATGCGGTATGTGGAGGGGGAGTCGCTGCAGGAGCGGCTCAGGCGGGAGCGACGGCTGCCGTTCGACGAGGTGGTGCGCATCGGTCGTCGTTTGTGCGATGCCTTGGCGTATGCACACGAACGCAAGGTGGTGCATCGGGACGTGAAGCCCGCCAACGTCATGGTGGCTGGCGACGCCGTGTACCTGACGGACTTCGGGATCGCCAAAGCGCTGGAGCCGATCGCGGGGCAGCTGCACAGCACCACCGGCGTCGCGCGCGGAACGCGGGCGTACATGAGTCCCGAGCAGGCGATGGCCGACCGGGATCTGGATCACCGGAGCGACGTCTTCAGCTTGGGGTGCGTGCTGTATGAGATGATTGCCGGGCAGAACCCGTTTCACAGTGCTGACGAAGCACGGATGCTGATGCGGCGAGTGACGGATGCGCCGGATCCGTTGTCGCGGCATTGTGACGGTGTGCCCGCAGGGTTGGAGGCGGCGGTGATGAAGGCGTTGGCGAAGGAGCCGGCAGATCGGTGGCAGGGTGTGGGGGAGATGGGGGGGGCGTTGGGAGCGGAGGCGCCAGCCGTCGCGCATCCGATCGCGATCACAAGTCTTCCATACCACCGGACGAGGCTGATGCTGGCCTTTGTTCTCGTTCTCGCGTTGGGTCTGGCGATCTCCTCCCGTTGGCAAGGGCGGGTCATCGGACGAACTGAGGGTGTCACAGGTTCCGTTGCCGAACATGAATCGGACGAACAACTGTCTCTGGTGGTCGCGCTCGGAGATCGTGCGGAGAATGCGCAAGAGACGCGCGACTCGCTCCTGCATCGTCTCGCCAATGGAGTGGCAATGTCACTCAGAGCTTGGGATGGCGTGGAGGTGCTCGAAGCGTCCCCTTCGTTGCGGACTTCGGAACGATCAGAGACTCCGATCTCTGCCGCGGGTAGCCGTCGCGACGCCGAGGTTTCTTCTTCAATTGCGCCTGAAGCGAACGCCGAGTGGGCGAGAGGTCATTGGCGAGCTGTTCGATCGGACGGGCGACTCGTCCGTCGTGCGGGTGATCGAGCCGATTGGCGACGCAACACCGTCGGAGGTCGTGGGAGTCGCCCGTCGAATCTCTGCTGCAGTACTGCGTCGCCATCCAACGGCAATCGCACCTGACGAGCCGTTGGCGACGTCGAGTCTTGCGGCGCTCCGACGCTATCAGTCCGGCGTGCACCTGTTGCAGCGGGGCGATGCCGATGGCGCGCTCGCGGCATTCGCACGTGCGGCGTCGACCGATACCCTATTCGGACTAGCCGCCCTCTGGGCGGCGCAAGTGAGCATCTGGTCCGACGACGCGTTAGCGCTACCCGAGGCAAGGAGGTGGAGCGACGTCGCCCTGCAGCGCCTGGCGACCCGCCCCGATCTTTCGCGAGAGTCTGTCCACGCCGAGGGACTCGCTCACTTGATCAAGAATCGCTATCCCGAGGCCCTGACTTCCTTCCAGCGGTTACGGCAGATCGATTCGACCCACTTGGCAGCGATTGTTGGGATAGGCGATGCCCTCTCGCGCGACTCCGTGGTGGTGTCCGATCCATCTACCACTTCGGGTTGGCGGTTTCGTACGGACTGGACGCAGGCGATCGATGCGTATCGCGATGCGCTCGCGCATGCGCCCGCGTCAGTTGCGCCAGTGCTGTTTCGCCGGATGATCGCCATAGTACCGGCGGACGCAGGGCGGGGGCGCTTGGGATTTAGCGACGCTGCTCGACGCGATTCGCTCTTCGCGCTACCATCGCTGGGCGGCGGTACCGTTCTGTTCATCCCATACCCTTTCGCTCAGCATCGGCGAGGATCTCGCGGAACGATGCCGTCGACCATCGCGGAGGCCCTGCAGCACCAGCGCGCGACTCGGTTCGACCTCGCAAGAGCGTGGGCGGTTCAAGCGCCGCACTCGCTGGATGCCCGCATGATGTTCGCGACCGCACTGGAGTCGCGCGGCGACATTGGTGGTGCACAGAACGAGAACGGCACCCCCAATGCGCTGACTGAGATTCAGGCGGCGCGCTTGATGGTTAGGGAACCGGCAATGGCAGCGGAACTCGCCGCCACTGAAGTGCGACTTCGTCTCAAGCGACACGAGTTCGCTGTGGTGCGACATCTGGCGGACTCAGTGCTCAGTTCCGCCATCTCACCCACTGCGCGAGAAGCTCGTTGGCTCGTGGGAGTTGCGGCTCTGCGCGGGGACGAGGCTCGGCTCTCGCGCCACCTGCAGGCGTATTGGGGTGATGCGGAGGTCGAGCAGCGCGAATTCGGCGCCGAGTTGGGTGCACCCCTTCGCAAAGCGCTTGCCGCATACTGGAGCGCCCTCGCCATAGGAAGGTGCGACGACAGCGCTGCCAACCTGAGGCGCACTATCGAGCAATATCTAGACGCGCAGGTTGAACCTAGAAGAGTCGCGGCCTTGCGTGCGCTCATCGCTCACCGCGTTGAGTGGCTAAGGCGCGTGTGCGAGCCTCCGAGCGCTTGGTCGACCAATCTCAACGGAGGGGATCACCTCTCGAGGATGTACTCGGCCTATATGAAACGGGACTTTCGGCAAGTGAGAAGTCTGTTTCAGGAGAACCAAGGGACCAGGCGCGGTGCTCGCGCGTCCGACATCTCTTGGGACGCGGTGTTTCAGGAGGCGTGGTTGCTTCTTCGGTCGGACGATGGTGTCTCGGCTGCCATGCATCTTGACAACGCGTTCCGCGCACTGGCACGCGCCCCACGATATGTGACGAGCGAGTTCACCCACGCCGCCGCGCTGGTACGAGCCTGTCGGTTGCGACTAGAAATGCCGCGGTCTATCGGAGGAGAGGACGTCATCCGGACTTGCACGGATCTGACGAGAGCGCTCGCAACCTGAGGTGTAGTCTCGGCTTCCGGCAGGGCGTAACTCTCCTTCCGGTGTGCTCATGTACGGACAGCGGTGGCGAGGAGGCGACTCGACTGCGCGCGCTTTGCTCGTCAGCGGCTAGAAACCTACAGAGAGGGGGGATCATGGAACAGATCGCGAGATCACGATGGAATGTGGGGCCGTTGGCAGTCATCGTGCTCACCGTCACTTGGAGTTGCGGTGGTTCGGTGCCCGAGCAGTCGCGAGCGGACAGTGCTGGCGTCTCGACAACAGCGCGGTTGAGCGGAGCGAAGGTCGCCGTCGAGCCGTCTCTCGCCACCCGATTTTGTCGAGACAGCATTGTGCAGGGCAACGACGCCGCCGAGCCGTGTGTGGGTTCGGTGGGAAGGCACGACATCGCGCGCGAGTCCGAAGCGAAGCAGTTCTGGCAGTTTGCCGGTTTGGCAGGTGTCTTCGAGAACGCAACGGACACAGTGTCGCGGTGTGCTGAACGCACCAAGGCACGATGTGAAGCACTAGGCAGCCAAAGCCAAACCTTGGCGCAGATCACTATCCGGCCGGTGAAGGACGCCATCAAGATCGTGCCAGATCACCTCGAACAGCGGGTGATTGTTGCGCGCCTCGACCTCGCGATGGCAGATGAATTCCCTGTGCCGCGCCTCGAAGAACAGATGTACGGTATCCTCAGCAATGAGGTGTTGCAGGGTGGGCGAGGCGATACCCTCAGGCATGTCCACTTGCTCACAGTTAGGGGGACGAAAGTGCAGGAGGAGTCGAGGTGGGAGGTGTGGCGAATCACCAAGGTTTCGCGGACGAACGGCACCGTGAGCTACCGAAGTGAACGCGGCCCATACGGCAGCAACTTCCATCGCTGTCTCGGGAAGGCCCACACGTTCGACAACATCTCGTACGCTGATTTCCTCGACTGTGAGGGACAGAGGGAGGTCCTCGCGACCTTCCGCGGCAGCCACCGTGATGCGCAGTACGCACAGGCGTATCAGCAAGTGCGAGCTCGGAAGAGTCACCCTTACTACCAACCCGCGTGGCTCACATGTGGTGTTGGTTGTTGCGAGGTCGGATTCTGACCGCTGTCCCATGCCCCACCTCTCCATCCTCCGCCCCACCACCCTCACCCACATGGACCCCGCGGCTGCGTCCGACCTCCTGGCGCAGCCGCGCCCCGCATCGCTGCTCATCTACCTCGCCGCCGCACACCCCGGCGCCTTCCTCCGACGCGATCACCTCGTCTCCCTGTTCTGGCCAGAATCCGGCCAGGAACAGGCCCGCACAAACCTCCGAAAGCTGCTACACGTCATTCGCCGCGCGCTTGGCGACGATAGCATCGAAGCGCGCGGCGATGAAGAGGTCCGGCTCACCCCCGGATGCGTGCGCTGCGACGCGGTAGAATTCGAAGAGGACTACCACGCCAAGCGCTTCGCCAAGGCGCTGGAAATGCTCGGCAAGACCCAACCGACGGACTGGATCGCGGTCACCGGCGCATCCGCACTGGAAGACTGGGCAAGCGCCACCCGCACGAGGATTGCCGACATGGCATCCGCCGCCGCCTGGACCCTGGCGCAACTCTCGGAGTCGGGCGACGATCTCACCGACGCTGGACGATGGGCACGTCGTGCCGCCGACTTCGCCCCCGAGGACGAACGCCGCCTGCGTCGCGTGATGGAGTTGCTCGAGCGCATCGGGGATACGGCCGGCGCGCTCCGCCTGTACGATCGATTCGAGCGTCGACTCGCGCGCGATTTCCAGGCCAGCCCCGCCGCCGATACGCGCGCCCTCATTGCGCGCCTGCGACAGCGATAGCCGTCCGCGGTCGCGTCCCCACCGCGGAACGAGAACGGAACGCTCCTGACACGCTGACGCCCGCCGTTCGCCACGCTCACGCAACGCCTCGCAGCGACTCTTCGCTCGCGGTGCAACGCTGATCGCGCCCGGTGCTGCACCTCCGACACGGCGCGAGACCCATTGCGGAGCAGTGTCATGCAGTGCCACGCGCTGGTGCGTCGTGCTCGTTTCCTCTTGTTCCCCTTTGCGCTCGCCGCCTGCTGCGAGATCACCGGGAGCTGTGAAACGAGCGACTGTACTCCGGAGATCACCCCCCTCACAGCGTCGTTCAACACGTTCGCAGCCAACGGCGCGCCCGTAGCCACCTTCCGGCTCACGCAGGATCACCTGTCGCCGGCCGATGGCTGCAACGGCGAACGAGGGGGGCCCGTGACCCTGGCGGTCACTGGGATCGCTCCGGTCCCTCTGCGCTTCGACTACACGCTGCAGGGCGTGGGTGCTTCGGGGCTCGTGGTCTGGAGCAACGCCGGCAGCGTTCCGCGCCTCGCGCCGGGGCAGACGCTCAACCTCGGGCAGGTCGCCCGCACTCCCGTGCGCGTCGACGTCGGCGCCCGCGCCATCCTCGCCAACATCTTCACCGTCCCGTGAGCTACACGGGTACCGGAGACACCATGCGCTCCCTTCGACACCACGCAGCGATGGCCATAGCGCTCATCAGCTGCCTCACGATGCTGACGGCGTGCTCCGACCCAGGTCCCGGCGGCGACGGAATCACCAATCCGCCGCCGAGCACGCCCAGGGTCACCAGCATCAGCATCGTTCCATCGCAGATCTCGATCCGCACGGGCGAACGGCTGATCGTGACGGCCGAGCTGCGCGACCAGAACGGAAACCTCATGCAGGGACAGTCGCCCGGCTGGACGACGTCCTCGACCACGGTCGCCTCCGTGAACCCGGCTGGCGCCACGGCGACCGTCACCGGAATCGCTCCGGGCGCGGCCACCATTCAGGCGACGCTTGGCGGTGTAGTCGGCTCCGCGCCGCTCACGGTCGCCCCGCCGTTCACGGCCGCGCCGGTCGCCAGCGTGCGAGTGACCCCGTCCGCCCTCTCACTGGCGCCTGGCGCCACTGCAGTGCTCACAGCCGATGCGCTCGATGCGAACGGGAACGTCCTCTCCGATCGTACTCCCTTCTGGTCGTCATCAAACCCGTCGGTCGCCACCGTCTCGAACGGAGTCGTGACCTCCCTGGGAGGGGGGTCGACCACGATCTCGGCGACCATCGAGGGACGCGTCGGGATCGCGGCCGTGTCGGTAACGGCTCCGCAGAGCCAGGTCACGCTCGTCGTGACCAACCAGCTCATCGCCGCAGTAGCGATCCGTGCCCAGGGTCAGGCGATCGGTGTCGTGCCGGCACTCTCCACTCGGCAGGCCACCGTTCCGTCGGCCCCGACGCTCGATGTCACCTTCGAGGTCATCGAACCGCAGCTCGGCGGCCGCGTGCTCGGCGATCGCATGAGCGGTCGCTGGACGCTGACGACGCCCAGCGGGACGGTGAATCTCAACATCGACAACCTGGTGGGAAGCCAGTGGTACTTCGCGCCACTCGTCTCCAATCTCAGCGGCACATCGCTGCTGATGGCCATCAACTTCGGACTGCAGTCGGAGAACCGCTGCAACTGCACCGTTCCGATCGGTGGACAGCGGGTCTTTCTCGGGTACTATAGACTGTACTCCAACTCCTTGGTACATGCGTTCGCGAGTGGCTCCGGGTACACCGGCAGTTACCGCTACTTTTCCGACTTTGGCAACCTGATCCCACGCGGATCGGGGGTTCGCGACTTCACGTACAACGTCTTTCCGTGAGGACGAGATGAGACGCCTACCGGTTGCGCTCCGACGCGCCGCGTGTTCTGCCCTCGTGTTCCTGGCCGTCCCGGGCAATGCCGAAGCACAGGCCACGCAGGCCGCGGCGCACCTCGCCGGCCGGACAGCGTCCATCGCGAGGGATACGCTCACCTACTTCCGCAATCTGGCGCTGGGCTACATGGCCGAGGTCGCCGTGCATCAGCTGGACGAATCGATGGCGACACCAGCCGCTGTGCGGCGGCTCGCGCGATCCACGTCACGCCTGCGTGAGACCGGGGAACTCATCCGGCGCACGCCCGTGGGTGATCCTACGCTACGCAGAGCGTTGCGCGAGCTGGAGATCGCGGTGCAAGACTTCAAGTCGGAAGCGACGCTGACACGCAGCGAGCTCGAGTCGGATGCTCGCGCGCGGGAATGGATTGACCGTGCCGTCGCGGCCAACTTCAGCTTGCCGCCGACCTTCCCGCACACGTTGGAACCGAAGGTCGCCTTCACCGTGGGAGTGGCAACCGGGATCTGCGAGGGATGCGCTACGACCTTCGACCTCGGCACGAGCCTCGTCGGCTCCGCGCTCGGTGCAGTCGTCGGTGCGCTTGGCGCTCCCGATGCGCTCAAGGAGTACTTCGCGCAGAACGTCGCACTTGGTATCGGCCTTCCGACGCGGAGTTCCCGGCGCATCTCGAGCGGGGTCTCGCTCGGGCTTGGGGGGGTCGACGTCAAGCAGGTCTCCTTCTGGCCGGTGCTCGGGATGCAGCAGGCGGACAGTGGCGACGCTGCTCTTCCCCAGGTCGTGAAGACAACCGAGCCGACGCAGGCCACGTGGAGCACTCCATACTTCGGCATCGCCTTCGTGCCGATGAATCGCAAACGGCTCGACGAGCTGCTCGCGCGTCAGACGGCCGTGCCGATCATCACCGTCGGCGTGCGCCTTCCGCAGTACTATCCCGGCGATGCCGGCACCGCCTTGGCCGCGCTGTTCACCAGCAAGCAAGGCAAGTACCTCGGAGCCGGGCATGCGGCACTCGTCATGTCCGTTTCCGTCCCGCTGTTCCGTGCCGACTCAAGTAAGGAGCCCGCCGTCCCGCAGCCCCGCCGACGTGAGTACGCGGGGCTGAGGGGACGCGCGTGGCGCGCGGCTCGCGCCAGGGCCCCGCTCCCCGCCTAACGCACCTTCGCGAACCTGATGTCCCGGCTCCGCTCGTCGATGTTGACCACGAAGCCGTTCACCTTCCCCTTCGTGTCGCGCACGAAGGCGACCGAGCGCATGCTCGGCAGCGTCGCGCCGAAATCCTCGCCCCACCGGCGCATCAGCACCCCCGTGCCATGCCGCCGGTGCCGCACGACGAGCCCCCCGCCGCGCAGCTCGACCAGGTACGTCGCCTGCAACTCGCTGCTGAAGTACTCGCCCACGTAGTCGGCCACGGGTGCCGCCGCCGGTTCGCGGTCGGGCATGCGCGGCGAGACGCGCCCACGGTACAGGAGCCCGGTCACGCGTCCGCTCCCGTCGCGCTGGAACGTCATCGACGCGCCGAAGTTCGGGATCCACAGCTCCTGCTCCGAGCGCGCGACCATCTGGGCGACGCCCTCGCCGCTCGCCTGCACGGTGAGCCCGTTTCCGTCACGCCGCACTTGCGCGTACCAACCGGGGCCCAGCTTGTACGTGCCGGCGTAGGCGTCGAGCGTCGCTGCCGGCAGCTGCACGACGGGAGGTTCGGTGGTCGCGGGGAGGGGCGCCAGCGCCGAGCCAAGCAGGATGTCCGTCACCTGCTGCGCGGCGCGCGTGGGGGTCACCTGCGGGGCGTTGGCCAGCACGACGACGCCAAAACGATGCTGCGGGAAGTGCACCACGTACGTCACGAAGCCGGCCCACGACCCGGTGTGGTTGACGGTCGCTGCCCCACGGTACTCCCCGTGCGACACACCGAACGCGTACGGGATCGTCGATCCGTCGTTGAGCACCCCACGCGTGCGCGTGAGCGCCATCGCCTGCGCCCCGCCCACACGCATCGAGTCGAAGTTGATGACCCACCGCGCCAGGTCCTCGACGGTGCTCATCATCGAGCTGGAGCCGAGCGCGGTGAGGTTGTTGGTCACCGCGTGCCAGCGGCCGTCGGCGCCACGCGTGTAGCCCAGGGCGCGGTCAGGGATGATGACGGTGTGATCGTCGCGAAAGACGGTCCGCGTCATCCCTAACGGCTGAAAGAGGTTGGCGTCGGTCCACGCCCGGAACGACTGCCCCGTCACCCGCTGCACCGTCTCGGCCAGCAGGTTGTACCCGGTGTTGGAGTAGGTGTACTCGCTCCCGGGGACGAAGTTGAGCGATCGCTGGTGATAGGCCATCGTCAGGATCTGCTCGAACGAGATCACGTCGTCGTAGCGCCATCCCGCCAAGCCGAGCGTCCCCGGCCAGTCGCGCACCCCGCTGGTGTGGTGCAGCAAGTGGTTGATCGTGATCGGCGCGCCGATGTTGGCCATCTCGGGGATGTGGCGGCGGATGTCGTCGTCGAGACGCACCTTCCCCTCGCCGATCAGCATCGCGATCGCCATCCCGGCAAACTGCTTGGAGACCGAAGCGACGTCGAAGACGGTCGACGGCGTGATGGGGACGCGATGCTCGAGGTCGGCCATCCCGTACCCCTTGGCGAAGATCATCCGTCCGTCGCGCACGACGGCGACGGCGAGGCCGGGGGCGTCCGTCCTGTTGTAGGGGGCGAAGAGCGAGTCGATGCGCGCGGTGACCGCGGCCGGCGTGGACTGGGCCACCATGGGCGCCGCGGTACAGAAACAGCCGACCGCGACGGCGAGGAACCGGGCGAGAAACCGGGGGAGGGGCCGGGCGAGAATGCGGGGCATGTGGGACGGCACTCCGGGGCGAGGGATGGCGACGTCTCGGTCGACCGACGACCGCCCGCGAAATGTCCCCCGGAAAGCAATCGCGCAAGGCACCCCTGGCGCAGGGACACCAGCGTCAGGAGCGCGGCGACTGATGCCGCGTCCCTGCCGCTGGTGCCCTGCGCCGCTACCGCACGTAGACCTGCGCCCGCTCGTCGAACTCCGCGTCGCCGGCCTGGCTCCCCACGAGGACCTGCACCCTGATCCGGTCCTCGGCGATCATCTGCACCAGCATCAGCCCGTACTGCATCTGCGTCGACTCGGTGTACATCAGTCGATACGCCACCTTGCCGTCGGCCACGCTCAGGTCGCGCGGGCGCGGGGCATCGTCACGGATCCCCCAGATTCCCGGCGGGGCGATCGTGCCGCCGATGGCGATGCGCACCTTGGTCGGATCGTAGTAGTCGTAGACGTAGGCCAGCGACTTGGGCCAGCCCGCCGGCCCGCTCGCTTCCGTGCTGTTCGGGACCGACTCGTGGAACCAGTCCCCCACCAATCGGCCCGGGATGCCGAAGTCGATGCGCGCATCGGGGTCGGCCGCCGGGTGGCGGCGCAGCTTGGCATAGAGCTGCGAGCGGATCGGCTCCACGAAGTACTTCCACGGCGTCACCGCGTGCAGCGACGTCGTCGGGTAGCGCTTGGGGTTCACGAAGCCCGTGAGCGTCACGCGGGTGTCGATGGCCCCCAGGTCGATCGCGCCGCCGGGGTTGGTCCGCCCGAGGACTTCACCGGCGCGCACGATCATGCCTAACGTGAGCCCGGGGCGGGGGATCACGTGGTCCACGTAGTAGGAGAATTCTTTCGTCACCCGGAACTGGATCTTCCAGTCGGTTCCGACCGGCTGCATCATGAATTCGATCGCGCCGGTGGCGGGCGCATACACCGTGCGCACGAGGCTATCGCGAATGATCGGACGCCGGTCGAAGTCGATCGCGTAGAAGTAGGCGTGATCGGTGGGGAGTGTGTGCCCCGGCGGATTGAGGTTGCCCAGCGGGGTGATGAGGGCGAACGAGTCGATCGGGAGCGGGCTCACCGAGAACTCGGCCACCCCGCCCGGCGGCGGGGCGACGCCGTTGGTGGGACCGGAGGTGGCGTTCCCCCCCTCGCCGCCGCAGGCGGCCGCCAGGAGCGACGCGAGGAGCGACACGAGGAGTGACGCCAAGGGCACGAATGCAACGCGACTGGTAGGCATATGGGACAGTCTCGGCACCCCCGGCCCGCGAGATGAGGGCAGCGGAAGCGCGCTGCCGGGCGTAGCTTCTGCGACCCGAACGGCCCCGGAGTGAGCCCGCCATGCCCAGCGCACGCCCCCCTCGACCACCCGCGCGAGCCGTCGGCTGCATCTGGCGCGTGCTGCGCCTCGCGGCGTGCGCCACCGCCGTCACCGCGTCGACCGTCGCGGCCCAGCCGAGAGCGCGACTCGCCACGCGCGTGTCGAGGGTGGTCGACACCTTGCATGGCGTGGCGGTCGAGGACCGCTTCCGCTGGTTGGAGTCGCAGACGTCGCCGGACGTGCTGGCCTGGATCGCGGCGCAGAACCGACTGGCCCTCGAGACGTTGGGGACCGACACCCCGGCACGGCGGGCGCTCAGCGCCCGCTTGCGCGCCCTGCTCGACGTTCCGACATCGAGCGCGCCGCGCCGCGGCGGTGACTGGGAGTACTTCACGCTGCGCCGCACCGGCGAGGAAGTCGCCTCGGTCTATCGTCGGCACTGGGTCCCGAACGCCGGGATCGTAGCCCCCGACAGCCAGTACGAACGCCTCATCAACCCGCTCGACCTGCGCCGCGACGGCACCACGAGCGTGGCGATCGAGGCCGTTTCACCTGACGGCTCATTGCTGATGTACTCGGTGCGCGACGGGGGGCCGGACGAGATCACGGTGAAGATCCGCGACCTGCGCACGGGGAAGGACCTCGCCGATTCGCTCCCGCCGGCGCTGTACGCGTCGCTCGCCTTCGCACCGCACGGGCGCGGCTTCTACTACGTGCATCGCTCGCGTCTCGAAGGGCCGCGCTTTCGCTACCATCAGCTGGGGCTCTCGGCGGGGAGCGACAGCCTGCTCTACGGCGAGTTCCTCCCGCCCACCCACTTCCTCGCCGTGTCGACGGCGCTCAAGGGGCGCTATCGCATCTATACCATTTCGCATGGGTGGGCGCGCAACGAGGTACATGTCCAGGACACGCAGACGGGGAACCTCGTCGACCTCACGGCAGGTGTCGACGCGCACTTCACGCCGCAGGTGGTCGATGATGAACTGTGGTTGCGCACCGACCTCGACGCGCCGCGCGGGCGCGTTGTCGCAGTCGACTTCAGGAACCCGCGTCGCGAGGCGTGGCGCATCGTTCTCCCCGAGTCGGAGGATGTGCTCGACGCCTTCACGCTGATCGACGGCAAGCTGTACGTCACCTACCTGCGCAATGCGGCGCATCGCATCGCCGTCTTTACGCGCGACGGGCAGCCAGCGGGAGAGGTCGCCGTTCCTCCGCACGCGACCGTCTCGATTCGCGGCGCTGAGCCGGGGAGTGCGCTCCTCACGATTGCATCGTTCACGCAACCGGGGGTCACCTACAAGCTCGACCTCGCGACTGGTGCACGCACCGTGTGGGAGCGCGCCAGGGTCGCCTTTGATACGAGCGCCTTCGAGGTCGCGCAGCACTGGTATCGCTCCAAGGACGGGACGCGCGCGCCACTCTGGGTGGTGCAGAAGCGCGGGCACGCGCGCAGCCGCAACACGCCGGCGCTCCTCCATGGCTACGGCGGCTTTGCGGTGAACCTTGGCCCGCGCTTCGATGCGCGCGCGGCGTTGTGGGTGGAACGTGGCGGGATCTACGTGCAGGCGACGCTGCGCGGTGGCAACGAGTTCGGCGAGGCGTGGCACAGGGGGGGGATGCTCGCCAACAAGCAGAACGTCTTCGACGACTTCACGTCGGCGGCGCAGTTCCTGGTCGACAGCGGCTTCACCGCGCCTGAGCGGCTGGCCATTCGCGGCGTCAGCAACGGGGGGCTGCTGATGGGAGCGGCCATCACGCAGCGCCCCGACCTCTTCCGGGCCGCCTTCGTCGGTGTGCCGGATCTGGACCTCGTGCGGTTTCCCACGTTTGTCACGCACAACAACGCGCCGGCGCTATTGGAGTACGGCGATGCACGCCAGCCCGCGGAGTTCGAGGCGATCCGCACGATGTCGCCATACCAGAACGTGAAGGACGGCGTGCGCTATCCGGCGGTGATGGTGCAGACGGGGATCAACGACACGCGCGTCCCGCCGTGGCAGGCGCGTCGCTTCACCGCGCGGCTTCAGCAAGCCTCGACCTCCGGACTCCCTGTCATCCTGCTGCACGACCTGCGATCCGGGCATGCCGGTGGTCGCTCGATGAGCGGGACGGTGGAGCTGGCCACTCGGGAGATGGAGTTCCTGCTACGACATGTCGGAGCGCTCGGCCGGGGGCGGTGACCAACGCTCCCCCGCGCCCAGCACGCCCGCTACACGGTGCCTAACGTCACATTCCTTCCATTCGTCACCATGCCCTCGCGTCGCTTCTCCGTCCTTGCCCAGGCGCTCCTTGCCGGCGTCCTGCTCGCTGCGCCGCTCCCCGCACAGGATCTGGGTACGCTCCCCTGGCGCCACATCGGCCCGTCGTCGTTCGGGGGGCGCATCGACGACATCGAGGCGATTCCCGGTCGGCCGTCGACGATCTTCGTGGGGACGGCCGGAGGCGGGGTGTTCCGCACCACCAACAACGGGACGACGTGGGCCCCGGTCTTCGATCGCGATGGACGCAGCACGTCGATCGGTGACATTGCCATCGCGCCGAGCGATCCCGGGATCGTGTGGGTGGGGACAGGGGAGCCCAACAATCGCCAGAGTTCCACGTGGGGAGACGGGATCTACCGGTCGCTCGACGGTGGCGAGACGTGGACGCACATGGGGCTCAAGGAGACGCACCACATCGGGCGCGTGGTGATCCACCCGCGGAACCCCAACACGGTCTTTGTCGCGGCGCTGGGGCACCTGTGGGGACCTAACGACGATCGTGGGGTCTACCGCACCACCGACGGCGGGACCACGTGGAAGAAGGTTCTCGCCGGCAACAACGTCACCGGCGCCGTCGATGTCGCGCTCGACCCCGACGGGCGCACCGTGTACGCCGCGATGTACCAGCGCCAGCGCCGCGGCTTCGGCTTTGTGGGAGGCGGCCCAGGGAGCGGCTTGTTCCGCTCGCGCGATGGCGGCGACACGTGGGAACCGCTCACCAACGGCCTGCCTGTCGGCGTGAAGGGCCGCATCGGCATCGCCATCGCACCCAGCCAGCCGAACACCGTCTACGCGATCGTCGAGGCCAAGGCCGGCGGCGTCTTCCGTTCGGACGACAAGGGGAGCACGTGGACGCGGCAGTCGTCGCTCAATCCGCGGCCGATGTACTACTCGCAGGTGCGCGTCGATCCCCAGCATCCCGATCGTGTCTGGGTCCTGGGGACCTACGTGCACAAGTCGATCGATGGCGGGAAGACCTTCACGACCGACAGCACCGGCGACCGCATCCATGTGGACCACCATGCGCTGTGGCTCAACCCGAACGACGGGAACCACATGATGCTGGGGAACGACGGGGGGCTCTACTTCACGTACGACGGCGCGAAGAACTGGGACTTCATCGACAACCTCCCCATCGGGCAGTTCTACGACATCGACGTCGACGATCGCGATCCCTACTACGTGTACGGCGGGACGCAGGACAATGGGACGTGGGGGCTCCCCGTCCGCACGTACAACGGCGTCGGGATCACCAACGCCGACGTCATCAACATCGCCTATGGCGACGGCTTCTTCACCGTCACCGACCCGGCCGACCCGCGCTACATCTACGCCAACTCGCAAGGCGGGCGCGCGTACCGCGTGCACCTGGCGACACGTGAAGAGCGTGGCATTCGTCCCGTGCCGGCCGACGCCAAGGATACCATCCGCTTCAACTGGAGCACGCCGATGGTGCGCTCCCCGCACGATCCGCGGACCATCTACTATGGTGGCAACAAGCTCTTTCGCACGCGTGATGGCGGGGAGTCGTGGGATGTGGTGAGCCCAGACCTCACGCGCAACCAGGAGTGGAAGTCGATCCCGATCATGGGGATCGTGCGCGACTCGACGACCCCGTCGCGTGACGATGGGGTGAGCGACTACGGGACCATCACCAGCGTCTCGGAGTCGCCGCGGTCGCAGGGGGTGCTCCTCGTAGGCACCGACGACGGCCAGGTGCAACTGTCGACCGATGGCGGTGCGGCGTGGACCAACATCACCGCGCGCTTCAGGCTCCCGGCGCCGCGTTGGGTGAGCAAGGTGCTCTGGTCGCAGCACGAGGCGCGCACGGCGTACGTCGCCTTCGACGGGCACTACGACGACGACCTGGCGCCGATGCTCTATCGCACGACCGACGGCGGCACCACCTGGAGCGCGGTCGCGGGCGACCTTCCCGTCGGCCACTCGGTCAAGACGCTCGCCGAGCATCCGTCCAACCGCGACGTGCTGTTCGCGGGGACCGAGTTCGGGTTGTACGTGACCTTCGATGGCGGGAAGCGCTGGGCGTACGTGGGCGGTGCGCTGCCGCGCGTGCGCATCGACGACATCGCCATTCACCCGAAGCACCGGGACCTGGTGCTGGGCACGCACGGTCGCAGCATCATCGTCCTCGACGACATCAGCCTGTTCGACAAGGGGGCGCCAGTCGTTGCATCTGGCGAGGCGGCGCTCTATCCCATCCGTCCCGTGATGCAGCGCTTCGTGACGCGCGTCCTCCCCACGCCGGGGGCGCGGAACTTCCAGGCGCCCAATCCGCCCCCTGGGGCCCTCATCACCTACGCGTTAGGCGTTCCCGCCTCTGCGAGCGACACGGTGGCGACGCTCAAGGTCGCCGACGCCGCGGGCAAGGTCGTGCGCACGCTCAAGGTCCCGGCGGCCGCGGGGATCCACCGTGCCGCATGGGACCTGCACAACGATCGCGCCCCCGGGGTGACCGACGCCGACGAAGGGTGGTTCGGCCTCCCCAGCGGAGCGTGGGTGCCGCCGGGACGCTACACCGTCACGCTCGCCGCGCGTGGGCGCGAGGTCTCGCAGCCGGTCGACGTGAGCGGTGATTCGCGCGTTGAGATCGCCGCCGGTGCGCTTGAGGCGCGGCATGCCGCGTCGGTGCGGCTGGCGGCGCTGCAGAAGTCGTTCAACGACGGGGTGGAACTGCACAAGCAGATGACGGCCGAGCGCGAGCGGTTGGAGAAGGCGCTCGCGACGACGCCGGCGCGACGCGACTCGCTGGCCGCGCTCATGGGTCAGGTTCGGCAGCAGCTCGACTCGTTAGGGCGCCGCTTCGGCGCCGGCTTCGGGGGCCCCAAGTTCGGCTTCCTCGACCTGGATGGTTCAATGCAGGCCTCGTCGACCCGGCCGACCGTGGCGCAGGAGCGCACCATCGAGCAGCTCGACGCCCAGCTCAAGGTCGACCTCGCGACGCTCAACGCGCTGCTGGCGGGGCGGTTTGCGGAGCTGCAACGGAAGGCGGAGGGGGCCGGGGTGGTGCTGAAGGCGGTCGTGGTCCCGTAGTGAAGGTCGCGGCGGCGCAGCCTGGCAGGGTCCGACGGAAGCGAGCTCGGCGATCCATACAGGAAACGACAGGCAGAGGCGTGCGACGGGGGGATTTTGCGCCGCTGGCGCGCTAACGCGATACAGCTGTTGCTTGACACTCGTAGGCTGGGGCCCGATATCTGGGGCGCGATCGTGCCGAGCGTTAGCGGTGTCGGTGCGGCTCGGGGCGCATTTCCTGCGCGCCCCGGGTGCGCCGTTGCGTCCGACGATCTGCGGCTCCCCCCTCCCCCCTCCCCAGATTCAAGATGTCGATGCTTGCCTACCCCTCGCCTGCTGCTGACGCAAGCGCGGTTCGTGCCACCATGGTGCGGCGACTTGTGCTCGTGTTCATTGGACTGGCCTGCGCCCTGGGCCTCGCGCCTCGCGCGGCCGAAGCCCAGCTCAAGAAGCGATTGATGCAAACGGCGCTCTGCGGCGGATTGGCGTACGGTGGATGGAAGCTGGGCGAGAAGGTCGCGCAGTACGAGATCAAGCGGCAGGGGCTGACGGGGACGCAGGCATCACAGATGACAAAGGCGCTGCAGGTGGGTGCGGCGCTGATCCTGTGCCAGGGTGGGGCCGCGCTCGCCGGCAGCGCCTACGACAAGCTGTCGAAGCGCGACCTGGAGGCACGAAAGAAGGAGATGGACGCGGCGGTGGCCGAGGCGGAGCCGACGACGCGGACGTATGTCATGCCCGAGAGCCAGCGATCGGGCACGCTGACCACGACGGCGCCGACGCAGGAAGGGGAAAAGGAGTGTCGGATCGTCGTCGACCAGCTGGCCGACGTGAGCGCTGGCGAGCAGTCGGTGACCAAGTTCTGCCGGAAGCCCGGCGGCACATACGAGCCCGAACTGTGATCGCTCCACTCCCGCCCCGCCCGCATACGCAGCAATGCTGACGCTGATCGTCGCGCCTGTCCTGAGCGTGGCGCTGGGTGCGCTCTCCCTCCCGAACGCCCTCCTCTTCGAGGCGGTGCGCGACCAGGCTGGTCACTCGGTGCTGTTCATCCGCGATTGCGGTCGGGGGAACATTCCGCGGGACGTCGGCCGGTTCGGCGTCTCCAACTGCGAATCGTATCAGAAGCGGTTCGCCAGTCCGGGGTGGTATCCGGCCCGAGAAGGGAAGGACTCGGTCTGGTACGACGGCGACTCCCTGCATTTCGCCGGTGCCCTGCGGGGGGCGCGCTTCGAGGAGGTGTGGCTCTTCTCGGGTGGGGGAAATCTCAACCAGGGGATCGAGATCGGGCGCCTCCTGCGGCGAGCCCGCATGACGGTGCGAGTGCCTAACGTGGCGCGGGTGCGAACGGCGATGCAGTGGCCGTCGCCGTCCGGCGAGGTCGCCTGTGTGAGCGCGTGCACCGTGGCGTTCATGGGGGGACTCTTTAGGTACCTCGACCCCGACGCGACCTACGAGGTGCACTCCGCGTCCATCGCGGCGACAGCGCTCGACCCCCAGCTCATCGCCCAGATGGCCAGTGGCAAGTTGCGCGACCTGGTCGAGCAACAGTGCCTCTCGGCCCGCTTCATGGCCGCGCGGCTCTTCACGCACTTCCAGAATACGCTCCTGCTGACCACCGCGAATCCGCAGCGAAGCGAGAACCTGCAGGACTTCATGCGCTTCGCCCGGGCGGGAGGGCGCGAGGTCCCCTACGCGGAATCGGACGAGCTCCGCGACCTCACACGCATTCGCGATGAGGGCCTTGCCGCCATGCAGGACATCTACATGCGCATCGAACGGCAATGCATGAACGCTGCCATCGCCTCCCTGCGTGAACGGATCGGCGACACGGAACCGCGGGCTCGCCCCGCGCTCCGGATGCTGGAGGTGATGTACGAAGTGAGCATCAAGGACACGGCGTCGCTGACCCGGGAGACCATGCTGCGCATGGGATACCTGACGCAGGAAATCGACCCCGGCGTTCGCCCTTGAGCCATGCCTGCTGCCATGATTGTCCGGGGTCGCTGGTGGTTTGGCGCGGTATGCCTGGGAGCCGCCCTCGCCGGTCGCGTTTCGGCGCAGAGTCGAGAAACCCTCGAGACGAAGGTCACGGTGGAGGGCGACCGCGTCATCCTTGAGTGGAGCGCCAAGCACCCGTGGGATCCCGCCCTGCAGACGAGCGGCGTGTCCCTGCTGGCGGAGTATCGAACGGCGCGGGGCGACGTCGCGCTGGACTGCCTGTCCAACACCGGCCCGGCGAGCTACGCGTCGCGCGGGTGCAACGGCGTGATGGGGACACGACACCGAGGTCCGCGTGAACGCTCACTCGCGTTCACCCTCCCGGCGTCGCTCACGGCCGGGCCCCAAGGGGCGGCCTGCCTGCTCTTTCGCATGCCCGACCAGCGCCTGCTCCCAATACGACGCGTCGACCGCGATCGCCCGGAGACGGCGCGATTCCGGTATCCCGAGTGGGAAGCGGTCGCGCGACGTGAGGGGGAGACGTCGTCGCTGCGACGTCGCGTGGACGAGGCGCGCGCAGCGCTTGCCGCCAAGCAGGGCGAGATCACGGCTCTCGAGCAACGCAATGCCGCCAAGCGATGGTCCTCGGCCGCGGCGTGCGAGGCCATTCCGGCGCCCGACCTGGATCCGGGAGAAGCGGCGGCGGCCCGTCCGACGGTCGAAAGCGGGGAGCGGGAGATCGTCGCCCGGCAGGTTTGTGTCATGCGGGCGCGCAATGCGGCGGACGAACTCGCCGGGAAGCCATTGCTGCAGCGCCTCGGGTTCAACGTGCTGCAACCGCCATCGATCCTGGATTCCGTCCTCGCACTCCTCCCGCGTGCACCGGGCGTAGCGCCGTCCGCGCTCTCCGCCGACCGTCAGCAGCAACTGGCGACGTATCGACGAGACTACGCGCAACTCGCCCCCAACGTGCCGACCTACCGCAAGCAGATCCGCGATGCGGGCTATGCCGAACCGCACTTCGGGAGCTTCGGCGATTTCCTCTTCCTGCAGACCATCACCACCCAGGCTGGCGCGGCGGTGGCGTCGCGCGCGAAGTCTGGGGAAGCGCAGTCCCGCGAGTTCGTGCTCGGCTGGGTAGGCGGCAACCTCGAGGCGTACTCGCGGTGCGTGGACGATGGCCAAACGCAACTCGCGACGTCGGCGAACGCGGCGTCGGAACTCGCCGCCCGCCGCCCGGCATTGCAGGAGTCGGCACGTCGGGCCTTGGTGAAGGCGTGCAACGACGACGTGGGGCGGTTGGAGGCGCTCCGGGCCCAGCTCGGTCCGCTCGAGTTGCAGGTCGGAGCCGCAGAACGCGCACTCGCCGAGCTGCGTCCGCCGACTGGGCTGCCGCAGCGGGCGCGCGAGGTCAACCACGAGGCGTGCGTCCCGTGACCGGCCTGGCGTAACGGGTCGTGCGCGACCGGCCACGCGTCATGGGCCTCGCTCTGCACGCCCCGCGTGGCCCGGGGCGCCGCCTAACGACCTTAGCGTTTGCGCTGCAGCCGCATTTCGATCACCTGGTATGGCGGGGCCCCGTCTCGCAGAAAGTGGCCCACCTCGTGCCAGGTATCGTTGCCAAACGCAATGACGTAGCGAACGCGCCCGCCGGGCACGGCGAAGCCCCACTCCAGGGTATCGGCGCGCACCGCGAGATCCGCTTCGATCTCGTTGCCCTCGCGGTAGGCGCGCATGCGCAGCTTCCCCGCCTGCGCATCGGCCCAGATGATGCCCGCCGCCTCGAACACGACGGAGTCGCGCGCGGAGGGTTCGGTCGTGCGACCCGTGCCGCGAATCAAGAGCACGGTTCCACTGGCGCCCAGCACCACATCCTCGTGCTGGCGCACCAACAGCGCTGCGCCGGGCCCGGTGACGATTCGCGCATCGCCGGCCCACTGTCCCGCCAGCGGGGCGACAGGCGTCATCAACGCTCGCAGGCGAGCGACGCGTTGCGCCGCCCCGGGGTCCTGCGCCCGCACCACGGGGGAGGCGGCGAAGAGGGCGGCGACGGTCGCCAAGGCGAGCGTGGATGTGCGCGAACGGACGCGATCCGGCAGGTGACGGTGGAGCGGCACGGCGGAGACTCCAGGGTGAACGGGACTGCGGGAATCTCGGCGGACGTGACGGGGGCGCGCTTGAACTTTCGCGCCGTTGTCCGCCGCGCGAAGAGGACGTCGCGCTCCGTCGATGCCCGTCACCGACAGCGCCGACCGCCGGGGGCTCAAGGGGAGCTCACGGGGCGACGTTGTCGTGCGCCGTCAACGAGAGCTGTCGCGCCGCGTCAGTCGGACGCAACCCGGCGAGGGCGACGAACTCGCGCGTGAGGTGGGCGTGATCGGCGAAGCCGCGCTCGGCGGCGATTCGCGACCAGTGGGCCGCGTCGTTGGACAGGCGGAGCGCGAGTGCCTCGCGTAGTCGCCGGACACGAGCATACTCCGAGAGCGTGAGTCCGGTCGCCTCGGGAAAGAGACGTTGCAGCTGGCGAATGCTCGACCCGGCGGCCCGGGCCACCTGCGTGACCGTCGCCTCGCCGCGTGCGGACGCCACCGCGTGGATGGCACGACGAACCCGCGGATCGGGGGAGACGAACGCGTCCCGCTCACCGTGCATCCACCGATCGAGGGCGGCCATCGCCTCGTCGCTGGTCCCATTGGCCGGAATGGCGGCGACAGCGCTCGCGAATCGCGCGGCGAGCGTCGGTGGTGGCGGCCCCTGATGGTCGCGCAGCGCGCGCGGGGACAGCGCGAGTACGAGCGGCGTTGCGTCGGGCCACAACCGCATCCCCACGAGGCGCATGCCGGCGACAACGCCTGGTTGGAACGACGTCGCGCGCGGCCCCACGACGGTGAGCATTGGCGCGATTCGGGGGAGCGAGACGATCGCGACCGAGGTGCAGCCATCGGGCCACACGGCGAACGGAGCGTCAGCCGGAGGGCTCGCGTCGGCCGCAAAGTGCCAGAACGAGAGCACCCACTCGGCGAGCGCGGGCGAGGGGGCGGTCTCGGCGTAGCGATATGGGGGGGCGATGGCCACATGGTCAAAATGCGCCGGCCCGCCCGCTCGCGCGACGTGCTATGGCGCGCCGCGCTCGTCCTGTAGCTTGGTGCGACTCCCTCAACCGGGCCCCGCATGGTACGCGCCTCCGCCATCGTCGTCGCATTCTGGTCTTCCGTCGCCGCGTCGGCCGGCGCCTCGACGGTCGCCTTCTCCCAGGCCCCCGCTCGCGCGCGTGCCGCGCCCCCGTACGTCCCCCGGCACCACCTGGGAGCGTCGCGCCCCCGCCGCCGCCGGCCTCGACTCCGCTGCCCTCGCCGCCGCCATCGCCTTCGCCATCGCGAACGACGCCAAGGCCCCGCGCGACATGGAGGAGTCGCACTATCGCTCCTTCGGCCGCAACGAACCGCTGGCCCAGGGGATCGGCCCCTTCAAGCCCCGCGGCGAGCCGAGCGGCGTCATCGTGCGCGGCGGTTACCTCGTGGCCCAGTGGGGCGAGCCCGATCGCGTCGACATGACGCATTCGGTCACCAAGTCGTTCCTCTCCGCCACCGTGGGGCTGGCCTTTGACCGCGGGCTCATCCCCTCGGTACGCGACACGGTCTGGAAGTCGCAGGCGCCCGTCTACCGGTTGCGGCTGACGGCCTCCTCTGAGCCGGGCTCGGAACTCGGCCACCCGATGTTCCTGGATCCGTGGAACACGCCGCACAACAAGACGATCATCTGGGACGACCTCCTGCGGCAGACGAGTGACTGGGAGGGGACGCTGTGGGGGAAGCCGGAGTGGGCCGATCGCCCGGCGCAGAACAGCGCCGAGTGGAAATCGCGACCGCGCAAGGCGCCGGGGACGGCGTACGAGTACAACGACGTGCGCGTCAACGTCCTCGCCCTCGCCGCCACCAACATCTGGCGTCGCCCGCTCCCCGAGGTGCTGCGCGACCACGTGATGGACCCCATCGGCGCCTCGCGCACCTGGCGGTGGAACGGCTACGACAATGCCTGGATCACCCTCGACGGTCGCCCCGTGCAGGTCGTGTCGGGGGGCGGGCACTGGGGCGGCGGAATGTTCATCAACGCCTGGGACATGGCGCGCTTCGGCCTGCTCACCCAGCGGCGCGGGATGTGGGGCGACAAGCGCATCCTCTCCGAAGAGTGGGTCAAGCTCTCGCTCACCCCCACGGTACCGCAGCCCACCTACGGCTACATGAACTGGTTCCTCAACACCGACCGCAAGTGGATGCCTAACGCCCCGGCGTCGGCGTTCGGGCACGTGGGCAACGGGACCAACCTGGTGTACGTCGACCCCGAGCATGACCTGGTGGTCGTGGTGCGCTGGATCGAGAACGGGGCGATCAACGAGTTCCTGGGAAAGGTGCTGGCGGCGGTGGTGAAGTAGGGAAACGCGCGCATGCCCATCCTCTCCCTCGCCGACGCCGATCTCGCCTACGAGGTGTCCGGCGAGGGGCCGCCACTCCTCCTGCTCCACGGGCTGGGCGCCAATGCTGCGACGTGGCAGCTGCAGGTCGCGGCCTTCGCCCCGCGCTATCGGGTCGTCACGCTCGACCTGCGCGGCACGCCGGCCTCGCGCGATCGACTGCACCCCCAGGGACCGTTCAGCATCCCGCAGTTTGCCGCCGATGCCCGCGCCCTCCTCGACCACCTGGGCGCGCGGCCGGCGCACGTGGTCGGGCTGTCTCTGGGTGGGATGATCGCCTTCCAGATGGCGGTCGACGATCCGTCCTACTTCACGTCGATGACCATCGTGAACAGCGGGCCGGCGGTCGTCCCGCGCACCTTCGTGGAACGCTGGGCCATCGGCGTGCGCCAAGTGATCACCAGGCTCGCCGGACCCGCGACCTTCGCAAAGATCCTCGCCCCCAAGCTCTTCCCCAAGCCAGAGCACGCGGCACTGCGCGAGAGCTTCAAGGCCACGCTGGGCGCCAATGATCCCAAGGCGTACCTCGCGACGCTCAACGCCATCCTCGGCTGGACGGTGCTCGATCGCATCGGTGGGATCGCTCTCCCCACGCTCGTCGTCACGGCAGACCACGACTACACGTCGGTGGCATCGAAGGAGGAGTACCTGCGGTTGATGCCCAACGCGCGCCTGGCCGTGGTCGCGGACTCGCGGCACGCGCTGCCGATGGAAAACCCCGAGCCGTTCAATGCGGTGCTGGCGGCCTTCCTGCGCGAGGTGGAGCAGGGAGGGGCAGCGGCGCGCCCGTAGTCCGACGGCGCGCCGCCTCCCCCTGCCTCTCCGGGCATCACGTCCCGCGGTCCTTGTAGAACCGCTTCACCGCCCGGCCGAACGTCCGTTCGAACCGTCGCTGCTCGTGCACCGAACGCTCGGCGCGGTCCCACTCACGTTGCAGCTGGCGCCACTGGTCGTAGCGGTCGGCGCCGAGTGTCCCGCTCTCGAGCGCCGACAGCACGGCGCACCCCGGCTCCTGGGCGTGCGTGCAATCGCCAAAGCGACAGCCCTCCGCCAGCGTCATGATGTCGGCAAAGAGGTGTTCGCTCCCCGCACTCCCCACCCACATCCCCACCTCGCGCAGCCCTGGCGTGTCGATCACCGTCACGTCGTCAGGCAAGGTGATGAGGGCGCGGTGCGTCGTGGTGTGCTTGCCCCTGCCATCATCGGCGACGACGCCGGTGCGCATCAGCGCGGCGCCGGCCAGCCGGTTGACCAAGGTCGATTTCCCCGCCCCCGACGGGCCGAGGAAGACGAGCGTCGACGAGGGACGCAGCCATGGCCTGAGCGGGGCCACGCCTTCGTCGCTCATCGACGAGATGGCAACGCAGTCGACCCCCGGCAGCTGCGACTGCACCTGCTGCATCGCCTCGGCCAGCGCCGTGCCGTCCACGAGGTCGGCACGACTGAGGACGACTACCGGTGTCGCCCCGCCGTCCCACGCGAGGGCGGCCAGGCGCACGAGGCGCCGCGGGTTCACGTCGTCGGGTAGCGGCGCAAAGAGCAGCGCCACGTCGATGTTGGCAGCGAGGAGCTGCGGCTCGAGGCGCTCGCCGGCCGCCCGTCGCACCAGCGCCGAGTGGCGTGGTTCCACGGCGGCCACGCGCCAGCTGTTGTCGGGGAGTGCTTCGGCCGTGACCCAGTCGCCCACGCCGGGGCGCGCGAGCGGGTCGGGGTCGCGAATGAGTGATGACGAAAGCGTTGCCGGCACGAGCGCACCGGCATGCAGGAGTTGGAGCGACGAACGATGGACCGCGGCTACGCGGGCTCGTATCAAGGTCATGGAAGTCGGCGTCTGGGCGCCACCGCTCGCGCGTCGAGCGCGAGGTGGGCGCGTGTCAGCAGAGGCCGATGGCGCACATGCCACCGGCGGGAGCGCGACAGGGCGCCCCGCGACGTCCGACGGGAGGGCGGTCGCCGACTTCGGCAACCGGGGAGCGCCCACCAACCAGCGTGGGCGCGCGCGATCAGGTCAGGACGCGCGAGGCGCGCGGCCACCGACAGCGTTGGGGGACTGCAACGGCATCACCGACGAAAGGGTTGGGGAGAATGCTAGCATCGTCCGGGTTCGGTGGCCAGCTTTGCGCCGGTTCCTTCCCTTCGGAGGCCGTCGTCCATGCCGTGCTTCACCCGCCTGCGCGTCACCCTCCCCGGCGCACTCGTTCTGCTGGCCCTCGCGTCGCCCGTAGCGGCGCAGTCTGGCGCCTCCAGCACGCCTAACGCCCGCGCCCTGCGGGTCGAGGACTTCTATCGCATCAAGTCGGTGGGCGCTCCCGCGCTCTCGCCCGACGGGCGTTGGGTGGCCTTCGCCCTCACCGCACGCCTCGAGGCGACCAACGCCGAGCCGAGCGAAGTCTGGCTCGTGCCGGCAGCTGCAAGCGCGCCGGCGCGGCGCGTCTCGCCCGAGGGGAGCCACGCGACCGCGCCCTCCTGGTCGGCCGACGGCCAGCTCCAGTACGTCGCCGACAACAAGGGGTGGCGCCTCGACCCCGCGACCCCCACGCAGGTGACGGAATACGAGCGCCCGCCCTCGCGTCGCAACGGTCCCGGCGGCGGCGAACTCACCCTCCCCGCCCCTAACGGCGCGGTGACGGCCTCCCTGCGCAACGTCCCGCCCCCGCCTCGTGCACGTGCCGCGATGACAGAGTTCGAGGAGCGGCACGAGGCGCGCTTCAAGGGAGTCCAGTTCGACTGGCTCGACTTCCAGCGCGATGGCCAGCCGTTCCCGGTCCCCAACAGCGCCGACCCGGCCGTGAGCCCGCCGCAGGAGATCTTCCTCGCCCGCGACGGCCGCGAGCAGCAACTCACGCGGCTCGGCCTTCGACCGCAGGGGTTGCAGTGGAACCGCGACGCCACGCGCCTGCTCTTCACCGCCGACTCTGCGTATCGCGACGAACGTCGCTATGGCGCCAGCGCCGTGTACACGGTGGCCACCGACGGCGCGGTCCGCCGCCTCACCCCCGACACCGACCATCAGCACACCAGCGCCTCGTTCTCCCCCGACGGCCGCTCGGTTCTGTACGCCAAGCAGCTCTCCACCAATGCCGTCATCGCCCGCAAGCTCGACCACGGCGGCGCGACCGATCTCTACCTCGTCCCGGCAGACGGCGGCGCCGAGCGCAACCTCACCGCTGATTGGGACTACCTGCCGAGCAATGCGATGTGGAGCCCCGACGGGCGCTACGTCTACTTCATGGGCGGCGTCGGGGGCGGGAACCACCTCTTCCGCGTTGCGGCTGCCGGCGGCGCCGTCGAGCAGGTGACCAGGGGCGAGCGCCGCATCAACAGCCTCACCGTCGATAAGGGCTTCCGCACCATCGCCTACACCGTGGGGCTCATCGAGACCCCCGCCGACGTGTACGTGGCCAACATCGATGGCAGCAACGAGCGCCGCCTGACGAGCGTCAACGAGGAGGCCCTACGCGACCTCGCGCTCAGCCGCGCCGAGCGACTGCAGTTCGCCAGCGCCGACGGCACGCCGGTGGAAGGGTGGCTGATGTATCCGTACGGCTACCGGGCCAACGCGGGGCCGTATCCTCTCGTCGTCAGCAACCACGGCGGTCCGCACTCGGCCGACGGCTACGCCTTCGACTTCAAGAGCCAGTACCTCGCTGCCAACGGCTACTTCGTCCTCAAGGTCAACTTCCGCTCCAGCACCGGCTACGGCGAGAAGTTCCTGTGGGGAACGTGGGGCGGGTGGGGAAACCGCGATGGCGAGGACGTGATGGCCGGCATCGACTACGCCATCGCCCGCTACCCGATCGACAAGTCGAAGGTCGCGACCATGGGGCACTCGTACGGCGGCTTCATGACCAACTGGCTCATCACGCAGTATCCCGATCGCTTTGCCGCGGCCATTCCCGGCGCGGGGATCGTGAACTGGGTGAGCGACTATGGCACCGCCGACATCGCCCGCACCAAGGAGACGGAGTTCTACGGCACGCCGTGGGACCCCAAGGCGCGCGAGATCATGATCCGCCAGTCGCCGCTCACCTACGCCGACAAGGTCAAGGCGCCGACGCTGTTCATCCACGGCGAGGTCGACCAGCGCGTCCCGTACTCCGAGGCCGAGCAGATGTACGTGGCACTCAAGAAGAACGGCGTCCCCACGAAGATGATCCAGTACGAGGGGATGCCGCACTCCATCAGCGGCTCGTGGAACCAGGTGCACCGCATGCTCAACGAACGGCGCTGGCTCGACCAGTGGCTCAAGAAGTCGCCCGGGGTGAGCTGAGCAGCCGAGCGCGTTCCCCTAACGAACACCCCGCCATGGCCGGAAGACGAGTCGGCCAGGGCGGGGCGGCGAAGGAGCCTAACGACCCCGGGGAGCGTCCCACCGCGTCCCGGGGTCGCGTTCGTTCAATGAATCAGAAGCTCGAGCGCACGGAGAGCACGACGTGACGCCCCGCCTCGGGGCGGACGAAGGCGCTGTTGGCCGCCTCGGCGTAAAGTGCGTTGCCGAGGTTGTTGATCCCCAGCCCCACTTCCTGCGGGCGCCCGGCGATGGTCGCCAGCCGCACGCCGCCGCGCACGTTCACGATGGTGAAGGCGGGGAGCACGCTCCCGATCGGGCTCGTCCCCAGGTTGATGTCCTGCTGCTCGCCCTGGCGACGCACCGCCCCTTCTGCCCAGAAGCGCCCGCCGCGCGGCCGGTAGCCCAGCGCGGCGTTGAGCTTGGAGCTGTAGGTCCCGGCCACCGGGATGTCCGGGCGGTCGGGGTTCTTGGTCTCTAGCTTCGTGTAGTTGGTGTTGAGGTCGAATCCGCGCCCCAGGTCCACGCGCAGCGTGGCTTCATGCCCGCTGGTGCGCAGCCGCTCCACGTTGATGTTCTGGAACTCGGCCAGCCGCCCGATCGTGCGCCCGGTGGGGCGCGTCAGGATGCCATCCTTGAGGTTGTTGCGGAAGTAGAACCACTCCGCCTCGACGCGCGCGACGCTCACACGCAGGCCAACGTCCACGTTGGTCGACGTCTCGGCGTCGAGCCCGGGGTTGGCCACCTGGATCGCCGTCCCATCGGTCGACGGTCCCGAGAAGTAGCGCTCGATCAGGTTCGGCGCGCGGAAGCCGCGCCCGTACGTCGCCACCGCGCTCACATGATCGGTGAGGCGGTAGATGCCGTTCACGGCGTAGACCGTGGTGCGGTTGTTCGCCTTGAGCCCGGCGACGCTGTCGGGGAGCCCCGCCGTCTGCCGCGTCTCGGCGTGCACGTCGTGATAGCGCACCCCGGTGATCACCGAGAAGCGCTCGTGCAGGCGCCAGTCGCCCTGCAGGAAGAGGCCGACGTTGCGCATGTCGGCGTCGGGGAGCGAGGGGCGCGTGCTGGAGCTGATGATCGGGTTGGGGCCAAAGCCCGTCGTGCGCGAGTAGGCCGAATCGTTGGCGACGGCATCGTCGCGCACGGCGTCCAGCCCGTAGGTGAAGACGACGCGGCTCAGCACCTTCGCCGCCTCCAGTCGCAGCCCCGAGCTCCCGACGTCGGTCGTGTTGTAGCTGCGGCTGTTGATGACCGCGGTGCGCCCCGGCCCGGTGGGGACGTAGACGTCGACGAACGAGTCGAAGTCGCGCTTGTTCCCCTGCGTGTAGAGGGAGAGGTCCACGCGGTCGGCGAACGGGAGGCCTAACGACGAGAGGTTGATCCCGGCCGACGTCTTCTGCACCGCCTGCCACGGATAGGTGAGCTTGATGCGCGTGGAGGTGTCGCCCAGGATGCGGGGCTCCACGAAGCCGAAGCCGGCGTCGCGCGCGACGTAGCGATCGTGCCGGATCCAGGCGTTGCTGCGCCCCTGCCCGCGCCACGAGGCGTACAGGTTGAGCGAGCGGTCGCGCACGCCGGAGTCGTCGAGCTTGATGCCGTCGGGGAGCGTGAGGTCGCCAAAGCTCCCGCCGGGGACTTCGTAGTTGCCGGCGTTGCGCAGCGAGCCGCTCCCGGTAAAGGCGAAGGCGCCGCGCGTGACGGTGAGCGATCCGTCGCCACGCTGCTGCTCACCAGCCCCGGAGTAGCGATAGCCAAGGTTGCCGCGCACGCGCGTCGTGCCGTCGGCGCGGGGCGTGCGGGTGATGAGGTTGATCACCCCGCCGATGGCGTCGGAGCCGTAGAGCACCGACGACGGGCCGCGTACCACCTCGACCCGCTCGATCTGGTCGACGTCGACCAGGGCGGGGAGCTCGCCAAAGTCCTGTTGCCGGCGGTTGTTGTTGAGGCGCAGCCCGTCCTGCAGGAGGAGGATGCGCTGTCCGCGCTGGCCGCGGATGGAGGGGCGCCCCTGGTTGGGCCCCGTCCCCACGACGTCGACCCCCGGGGCCTCGCGCAGGAGGTCGGCGGCGCTGTTGGGCGACTTCTCGCGAATGCTCGCGGAGTCGTACACCGTCACCGGCGCCGGCACCTGGCGCACGTCGGTCGGCGCGCGGGTCGCGGTCACGGTGACCGTGCGCAGCGTGCGCGTGGAATCGGCTTTCCGCTCTTGTGCGAGCGCAGGGGAGCTCACGGCGGGCGCCAGAACCAGCGCCACGGCCAGCAGTCGGATAGAGGGGGTGTTAGGCATGGTCCAAGCTTGTGCTGCACACAACAACCGTTGCAGTGTGGCTTGTACGTAGTGGATTTGTCGGGCGTTCCCTTACGTGACGACGATCGGTGCGCGGCGGCGCCTGTGATTCAGCGCACGGCCTTCGCTCCGCCTGGGCGACAGGCTGGAGCATTCGCCAGCTGAAGCGAACCGTCCTTCACCCGCGCGCCATGGCCACCAACGTCGAGATCAAGCGCTACGCGTACCACTTCTGGTCGTCGCGAAACGGCGTCGACAAGGACCACTCCGTCGCCACCATCACCCTGTTCGACGACACGGAGACGATCGGGATCATCCAGTTCTACGGCGAACTCGATCCGCTGCCGCCGCCGGAAGTCGCGTCGGATTTCGGGGTGCGGATGTTCTTTCACGTGCGCGAGCTGCCGGCGGTGCTCGACATGCTGCGCAACGAGAAGCCGGTACGGCTCCAGACCTTCGATGATCCGCAGTTCGTGCGGCTGCGTACGGCGCTGGAGCCGGTGGGGGAGGGGGAGCCGGGGCCGTAGGCGCGTGCCCGGGGCGGGGGAGGTCACCGCCTTCCGCCCCCGCCCTCACCCAATCGTCACATCCACGCTCATCGTCGGGTCCCCCGGGCGCCCCTTCACCGTGATCGTCACCCCCGACCACTTCCCCCCGGGGAGGTTGAGCGCCGGGCGCGTCGCCTTGCCGATCGCGCGGCGTGCACCAAACGGAAACAGGTCGCCGCTGTCGCCCGAGTTCCCCACGTCGAACAGCCCGGCAAGATCACGTTTGCCGTCGGCCTGAATCAGTTCGATCGCCAGGTTCTCCTCGTCGTTGACGTCGTCGACCGTCTCGTCCACGACATAGACGGCAATCCCCTCGTCAGGCAGGAAGGCGTCCTGCTTCTGGCGCCGGCGATACTCGACGACGATGTACTGCCGGGCCGACATCGTCTTCCGGTTGACGATCACCAGCGACTGCCCACCCTCGGCGGCGGGCTTCAGTTGCAACCCGGCGGTGGTCTTCGTGACCATGGTCGGCGTGATCCACTTGTGGAACTGCCGCAGCATCGCGTTAGGCAGGCTCGGCGTCACGCCGCCGTTGCCCCACGAGCCGCTCGCCATCAGGCAGAAGTCACCCAGCCCGTTCGACGTGGTCTCCTCGTCCTCGCCGGTGTCGTAGAAGTCGGCCCAGCGCGCGGCGAGGTGCCCCCACTCGTGCGCACAGACGCCGACCCCGCAATCTTCAGGCACGGTGAGGTAGGTCTTCACCCTGAGCCCCGGCGCCACCACCGGGCTCCCGGGAATCGTCCATTTGTGGCTCCAGATGTCCCCCTTCTCCCCCGTCTCCTCGGCACCGCGCCCGGCGTGTATGACGAAGAGCGCCGTCACGACCTTCTCCTTGAGCGCGTCGAATGGCGTGAAGTCGACCCCCGCCGCGAGCGCGGCCTTGATGGCGTCGGCGGCGAGTCCGGGCGCGTTGCGCGGAAAGGAGTCTTCCATCCCCGACGCCTCGTTGGCGTAGAACGACAAGGGCTGCGGCATGCGGAACCAGCCATGGACCTCGCCCTGCACGTCGATGCCACTCCCCTTCGCTCCCGGCTTGAAGTTGCTGATGCCGCGGAAGTACTCGCGCATCGACCCCGTGGCGAAGTCGCGATTGAGGGAGAAGAGCATGCGCTTGTAGTAGCCCGGCGTCTTCTCGATGGCATGCGCCTGGTCGGGGAAGTCGACGAGCAGCACGAGCGTCTTCACCACCCCCTTGAGCTGCACCTTGGGGCGATGCAGCGCCTGCGCCCCCCCGGCGGGGCCGTGATCGAGGCTGCCGTCGTCGAGCCCGATGAAGTTCTCGCCACGGCGCGCCGAGACCCACACGTCGAAGAACTGCTTGAAGGTCGTCCCCTTGGGGATGCGCCGTTCCTCGAGCAAGGCACGGTAGCGCTGCAGGAGGTCGTGCATGAGCCGCGGCGAGGGCGGGACGAAGCAGCGCGCCTTGTGACAGGTGAGGTGACGCGACGGACGGAAGAGGCGAAGCATGGAGCCCTCGGGGTTCTCGTTAGGTCCCGCTGTGGCGGCCGTTCGATCGATATCAGCCCGTGATGACGGCGGTCCTCCGCGTGGTCGCGGCGGCCCGTGCGTGCCGCATCACCTCGCCAGCGCACCGACGATGCATCGGGCGTCAGGCCGCGGCAAGCCGACGCGAGCGGACTCGGCAAGGCCCCGGCGGGCGACGGCGCGCAGCGCCGCGTCACGTGGCGCCGACGTGCAGCGCCGCGTCACGTGGCGCCGACGAGTTCGGCACCGTACTCTTTCGTTCCCCCTATCGCCGAGGAACGCCCACATGACGTCTCCCCGCCTCGCCGTGTGGATGGCCGTCGCCTGCCTCCCCGGCGCGAGTGGCGTCATCTCGGCGCACCCTGCGGCCCTGCACGGCACCCGTGATACGCGCGTCGCGCACGAGGTGCGCTCGCGACAAGGCTCGGCGAGCGCCATCCGCGGGCGTCGCCGTCTCCGACCAGGACTCGGTCGTCGTCACCGGCGCCGACGGCGCCTACCGCCTGACGAGTGCCCTGCGCACCGGAATCGTCTTTGCCAGCATCCCCGACGGCTACCGCAACACGGGGGCGTTCTGGGCAACGGTGGTCGATGGCGCGACGACGGTCGACTTCGCGCTACAGCGTGCGCCGGCCCATGGTGGTCGCCTGACCTTCGTCCACGCCTCCGACACCCACATCGCCCCGGCGTCGGTGGGGCGCATGCAGCGCCTGCGCGCCCTCGTCGACTCGCTGCGCCCCGACTTCGTCCTCATCACCGGCGACCTGGTGCGCGATGCGCTTCGGGTGGGGGAGGTCGAAGCGCGCGGTTACTACGACCTCTTTCAGGAGCAGGTCGCGCCCGTGCCGGTTCCGCTCTACACCGTCCCGGGCAATCACGAGATCTTCGGCATCGAGCGCGACCGCTCCGGCGTCGCCGCCGATCACCCGCTCTACGGCCGCAGCATGTACCGCCACTATCGCGGCCCCGACTACTACTCGTTCAATGCCGGGGGCGTCCATTTCGTCGCCCTCAACACGGTCGACATCGACGACACGCGCTACTATGGCCACGTCGACTCGTTGCAGCTGGCATGGCTCGAGCGCGACCTCGCCGTCGTCCCGGCCGGCACCCCCGTGGTGACCTTCAACCACATCCCGTTCTTCACCGCCGTCGAGACGATCAACGGCTACAACGACGCCCCGCCCGCTCCCAGCGTGATCACGGTCAACGGGAAGGCCGCCTTCCGACACACCGTCTCCAACGCGCGCGACGTCATCGCGCGCGTCGCCCCGCATCCGTATCCGCTCGCCCTCGCCGGTCACATGCGTCCGCGAACTCCTGCGCTACCCCGGCATCGCCACGCGCTTCGATCAGGGCGGCGATCGTTGGAGCCAGCGGTGGTCCATTGATGAACTTCCCCTCCGGTATCACCCTGTACTCCATCTCTCGCTCGATCGTCGGCGAGGGACGCTTCATCCCCCTCGGTATCGACGCCACCGCGTCCTCGCGCTAACCTCGCATCGGCGCTCCGCACCGCGCCCGGCCAGGCCGCGCGCTCCCGTCTCCCGTCTCCCGTCTCCCGTCTCCCGTCTTCCAATGCCCACTCCTCGTCGTCGTTTCCTCGGCCTGCTCGGCGGCGCCTCGATCCTCGGCGTGACCGGCGCCCCGTCCCTCCTGCACGCCGCCGCGCCGCGCCTCGTGGAGCCGGCACCCCGTCACGATCGACCAGACGAGCACCCGCTGCCGATCACCGAAACGTGGGACATGAGCTGGACCGATCGCGTGAACGGGAAGTACCGCGCCGTCTTCGATCGCCCGAGATCGCCGACGGCGCCGCCTCGTGCGTGCGATCGCTTGGTGCGACATGTACAAGGAGGTCTACGGCACCGAGCGGGCCGAAATGTCTCCCGTCGTCGTCTTCCGCCACTCGGCCATCGACCTGATCATGAAGGACGAGTACTGGGCGCGCTACGAAGTGGGGAAGGACAACAAGCTGCGCACGAATGAGGGGAAGAAGTGGCGCCTCACCAACCCGGTAAGCGGCGCGTCGGCTGGGAGCGACGAACGGGCGAAGAAGTACACGTGGAAACGTTTCTCACGAGCGGAGGAACGGTCCTCGCCTGCGGCTGGGCCTTCCGCTTCGTGGCGTCGCGCATCGCGAAGAAGGACAGGATCGAGAACGCCGAGGCACGCAAGCGCGCGACCGAGCTGATGATCCCCGGAATCATCATCCAACCGAACGGCATTTTCGCCTGCCTTCGCGCGCAGGAAGCCGGCTGCCACTACATCATGGCCAGCTAGGCAATCGGGCGGGCTCTTCCTCTTGCACACCGGAGTGCATACGAAATATTGCGGGACCTCCCCTCCCACCGTATTTCGCCGTCCCCCCCGCGGATGCAGGAGCGTCATTACATGTCCGGAGCCCTTGCTCGACTGGCCCCCGCCGGTGCACGAGTCGTCCTCGCCCTGGCAGTGGGCGTCCTGGTCCTGACGCCGGAAGTCGGCGCGCAGCAGCAGGGTGGAGCGCGCACGAACGGCACTCGCCGCCCCGCCCCCACCACGCGCGCCGAGTCGCTGTACGTCAGCGCCGATCCCGCCGATCACTCGACGCGCGATTGGGCTGAAGACATCAAGAACCGCGAAGCGATCGACAGTACCTACGCCGCCCGCAGCGCGGGGGTGATGGACTTCAAGAAGATCACCTATCGCTCGCCGGTGGGTGACATGGACATCCCGGCCTTCCTCTTCCAGCCGCTCAACAAGCGCGGGCAAGGGCACGCCGCCATGATCTGGGTGCATGGCGGCGTGCACCTCGTGGGGGGCGACGATGCTTCCGTTCGTGAAGGAGGCGGTCGAGCGCGGCTATGTCGTCATCGCCCCGGACTATCGCGGAAGCACTGGCTACGGCGAGGCGCACTACCGCGCGATCGACTACGGGGCCAAGGAAGTCGACGACGTCTACGGCGCCTACGACTATCTCAAGACGCTGCCGCACGTCGATGCCGAGCGGGTGGGCGTCATGGGATGGAGCCACGGAGGCTTCATCACCGCGCACCTCCTGTTCCGCGGCGACACGCCGCTCAAGGCCGGCGCCGCGATCGTCCCGGTGACCAATCTCGTCTTCCGTTTGGTTAAGGCCGCGCTACCAGCGCGACTTCTCCACGCAGCCTGGGCTGCGCGGGCTCCCGCACGAGAAGCAGGACGAGTACATCAAGCGCTCGCCGCTCTATTCGGTCGAGAAGCTGCAGCGTCCCATCCTCGTGCACGTGGCCACCAACGACGAGGACGTGAACTACGTCGAGGACCAGCAGATCGTCTGGAAGCTGCGCGCCCTCAAGCCCGACCGAAACGAAGGTCTACGTCGACCCCGCCCCTGGGGGCTGCGGTGGCCACGCCTTCAGCCGACGCGTCGACTCCAAGACGCTGGAGCGCGTCGATTCGCCCGAGCAGATCGACGCGTGGACCCGCACCTGGACCTTCTTCGAGTGGAACCTGCGTCCCTATCTCGACCTCTCGAAGCCGCAGCCGCCGCTCCGCACGCGGTAGGAGGCGAACGCGCGCGGCCCGACGGGGCGCCGCGCGCCGCCACACCTGCACCTGACGGTCGATCGCGACCCGTCCCACGTGACTTGCCCTGATTGCCGCTGCTTCGAAATCGTGTACCGCTGCCCCCCGACGTCCCGTTCGACCCTCCCTCCCCCCACCTGACGCACCAGGAGGAGCTTCATGTCCAGAGATGTGCTTCGATCACTCGCACGGTCGTTGTTGTCGACCGGGCTCGCGCTCGCCATCGCCTCGCCACTGGCCGCGCAGGCCACCGGCTCGGTGCGCGGGCGCGTCATCGTGGAGGGGGCCAATCGCCCGCTCCCCCAGGCCCAGGTGGGTGTGGTGGGGACGGCGATCGGTGCCCAGACCAACGAGAACGGCGAGTACCGACTCAGCAATGTGCCCGCCGGCCCGCGCACGATTCGTGTCGTGCGCCTCGGCTTTGCCCCCGCCTCGGCCCAGGTGAACGTCGCCGCCGGCGAGACGGCGACGCTCGACTTCGTCATCCGTGAGGCGCCGGTGGCGCTGGAGCAGGTGGTGGTCACCGCGACGGGTGACGTGCGCCGCAAGGAGATCACCAACTCCATGGCGACGATCTCCGCCGAGCAGATCCAGAACGCCCCGGTGGCCAACGCGCAGCAGCTGCTCTCGGCGCAGACGCCGGGGGTGACCGTGCTGGCTAACTCCGGACAGCCGGGGGCCGGCGGCCAGATCCGCCTGCGCGGCAACAACTCCATCTCGCAGGACAACAACCCGATCATCTACGTCGACGGCGTCCGCATCTACAGCGGCGTCTCCCCGACGGTGACCAACGCGCGCCAGACCATCAACCCGTTCAACGACATCCGCTCCGAAGACATCGAGCGCGTGGAAGTGGTGAAGGGCGCGGCGGCGACGACGCTGTACGGGACGGAGGCGTCGGGCGGGGTGATCCAGATCTTCACCAAGCGGGGGCGTGCCGGCAAGCCGCAGTGGTCGCTCGACCTCACCGGCGGGACCAACGACCTGGACTACCTCAAGGTCGATGGCGACCCCACGGCGGTCTACCTCAAGGATTGCCAGGGGCCGGAGTTGTTCGGCCTCGACATCGTGCCGACGAGCGCGACGTTCGGGCAGGACGTGAAGTTCGAGGACGCCACCTGCCCGTCGCGCGGCAAGTGGATTCGCACCGGGGCGGTGCAGAAGGCGGCGATGTCGGTGGCGGGTGGCAGCGACATCGCGCAGTACTTCCTGGCCGGCAACCTCTCCAATGAAGAAGGGGCGCTCGAGTCCAACGAGTACACCACGGGGGGCTTCCGCGGCAACTTCGCCTTCCGTCCGTTCCAGAAGCTCGAGCTGTCGCTCAACTCGTCGTACCAGCGGGGCGACCAGGACTGGATTGCCGACGGCAACCTGGCCAACGGCTTCCTGCTCAACGTGGCGCGTGGCACCGCGGGCAACTATCGGGGCGCCGGATGCGTGCAGACGGGGATCATCTGCATGAACAACAACGCGGCGCTCACCATCGGCACCAAGACGAAGACGGATCACTACATCTCCGGCTTCACCATGAACTACTCGCCGATCGAGGCGTGGACCAACCGCCTGTCCGTCGGCTTCGACTACAACAACGTCGAGAATCGCTCGATCATCCCGTTCGGCCACCTGCGCAACGCGGTGGGGCAGCTCACGCAGGCCAACTGGGTGCGGCAGTTCCTCTCGGTCGACTATGCGTCGACGTACAAGAAGGACTTCCGTGGCACCTTCACCACCTCGACGTCGGTGGGCGGGCAGCTCTTCCAGGACAACCTGAGCAGCACGGCGGTGACGGCCGACGAGTTCTCCGGCCCGGGTGACCCGGTGATCACGAGCGCCGCGCGCCGCACGGTCGGCACCGATACGCGCCGCCGCGTGGTGAACGCGGGGCTCTTTTTCCAGGAGCAGATCGGCTGGAACGACCGCGCCTTCCTCACGTTAGGCATGCGCGTCGACGGCAACAGCGCCTTCGGCAAGGACTTCGGCCCGCAGTGGTATCCCAAGGTCGGCTTTGCGTACGCCCTCTCCGACCATGAGTGGTGGCCGAAGAACACGATCGAGACGTTCAAGCTGCGCACCGCCATCGGCGAGTCGGGCAAGGCGCCGGGGCCTTCGACGCCGTGCGCACCTGGGATCCGATCGCGGGCGACGAAGCCAAGCCGGGCTTTTCGCCTAACCAGCTGGGCAACCCGAACCTGGGCCCCGAGCGCACGCGCGAAGCCGAATTCGGGCTCGAGGCCAGCGCCTTTGCCGGTCGCTTCTCGGTCGACATGACGTACTTCAACACCACCACGTCCGACGCGCTCATCCAGGTGCGGTATCCGCCCAGCCAGGGTTTCCTTAACCGGCAGCTCGAGAACATCGGCGAGGTCCAGAACTCCGGGCTCGAGGTCAAGTTCGACGCCGGGCCTCGTGCGGCGCTCCAACTTCGACTGGCGTGGGCGCGTGAACTTCACGCACCTCAAGAGCGAAGCCACCGACCTCGGCGACGAGGCCGCTCATCGCGGTGGGCGGGAGCTTCACCGAGGTGCGCGTGGGCTACCCGGTCACCTCGCTCTTCGCCCGCAAGATCCTCAACGCGGACAAGTTCGAGGCGCCGGTACGCTCCGACACCAACATGTACATCGGTCCCACGTGGCCCACCAACATCATGGGCTTCGGCACCACGCTCACCCTGTTCGACAAGCTCACCATCGACGGACTGGGTGAGTTCCAGAAGGGGGGCTACAACATCAACTACGTCGGTTACCAGAACGCCATTCGTGGCAACTGGCGTCCGTGCTACGCCAACCAGCGCGCCATCATCGCCGCGGCCAAGGGCGATGCCAGCGCCTTGAACGGCATCAACGCCCTCGACCGCACGCGCTGCGGCTACAACACGACGCAGAACCTCGGCGACGTCTGGATCCAGAAGCTCGACTTCTTCCGCCTGCGCTACGTGACGCTGTCGTATCGCGTGCCGGCCAAGTGGATTCCCGGGTCGCGCGGCGGCACGCTCAGCCTCGCCGGGCGCAACCTCTTCCTCAGCACCGACTACAACGGCCTCGACCCGGAGTCGTCGGACCAGGCCGACAGCCAGGTGGGACGGCGTGAGTACTACACGCTCCCGCAGCTGCGCTCGTTCTCGCTCTCCTTCCGGACCAACTGGTAACCCCAACCGAGGATCACACACGATGCAGTGGAATCGAATCGTGCGACGCGCCTCGGCGACTGTCGCAATCACCACCCTGGCGACCACCGCCGGCTGCAACTTCTTCGACGTCTCCAACCCCGGCCCCATCGCCGACGACAACCTGAATGTCCCGACGGCCATGACCGGGCTCGTGACGGGGATGGCCTTCGACCTCTCGCGTGCGTATGACGTCGTCACGCAGGGGGCGGCGATCATGTCCGACGACCTGTACCACTCCGGGAGCTACGGCCCGGGTGAAGGGCTCTGGAACCGCGGCATCATCCGCCCCGAGGACATCAACGGGCACTGGGGCGGGATGCACCGCTCCCGCTGGGTGGCGGAGCAGGGGATCGTGCGCATGAAGGAGGTGCTGGGGACGGGGTACGACACTTCCCCGCTCGCCGCGCGCGCCAACATCTACGCCGGGCTCTCCAATCGCTTGTTAGGCGAACTGACGTGCAACTCGGTCATCGACGGCGGACCGTCGGGTGACCACAAGGTGCACTTCCAGCGCGCCGAGGCGCAGTTCACCGAGGCCATCCGCATTGCCAACTCGCTCACCGGCGCCATCAAGGACTCGCTCCTGCGCGTGGCCTCGGGCGGTCGCGCCTCGGTGCGCGCCTGGCAGAACAACTGGACGGCAGCGGTGACCGATGCCTCGGTCGTCCCCACGGCCTACGTCTTCGTGGCGCCGTTCTCCACCAATACCACGGCCGAGAACAACGATCTGGCGTTCGAGACGATCACGCGTTCGGAGTTCACCGTCTTCAACACGCAGTGGGCCACGGTGCGTGACCCGCGCGTGCCGTGGGACACGGTGCGTACGACCAGCGGCGCGCTGGCGGTGGGTCAGGATGGGCGCACGACCTTCTTCCGCCAGCGCAAGTACGCCACACTGGCCGCCGACATCCCGATCGTGAAGGGGACCGAGATGCTGCTGCTGCGTGCCGAAGCGGCGTTGCGCAACAACGACGTGGCCGGGGCGGTGACGCTCATCAACCAGGTACGCGCCTTCCACAACACCACGTCGGCGCCGCTGCCGGCGCTCACCGGGATCACGACGGCGGCCCAGGCGTGGCCGGTGCTGCAGAAGGAGCGTGGCGCGACGTTGTGGCTCGAGGGGCGCCGCCTGTGGGACCTGCGCCGGTGGAACGCCGAGACGGGGCCGGCCAAGAACAGCTACCTCGACACGCGCGACAAGTGCATCCCGATCTCGCTCAACGAGACGCAGTCCAACCCCAACCTGCGCGGCACCTGATCGCGCGCAGGGAGGGCCACGCGCCGGACGATCGGCGCGTGGCCGCCCGGCCCGATCGTGACGTGCATGCCGGACATTGACGTGACGGTGATGGACCAGGAGCGTGGCGGAGATGACCACCGGGACGGCGCGGCCACAGGGCGCCGTCCACGGTCGCGTTCGCTCCGCACGGGGGGGGCACTGCTGGCCGCGTTGCACCTGCTCACGGCGTGCTACACGTACGTCCCGCCCACGACGACGCTCGCGCCCGGTGTGGCGATTGCACTCGACCTGACCGATGAGGGGCGCAGAACGCACACCGCCGCGTTAGGCCCCGGCATCCTGCGCGTGACGGGGATGCTCAAGGGCATGGAGGGCGACCGCTACGTGCTCGACGTCGCCTCGGTCACCCCCATCCGGGGGCAGGAGCTCCCGGTGAGTGGGGTGCGGGTGACGCTGGGGACGCGTGACGTGACGGACGTGCGAGTGCGCACGCTCTCGAAGAAGCGCACCGCATGGGTGGTGGGAAGCGCCCTCGCGGTGGTGGTCACCTTCATCGTGACCAAGGGATTCAGGGCGGGATCGACGCCCCCCGCCGACCCCGGTGGAGGCGGAGGGGCGGACCAGTACCGCGGGTCGGGGGGCGAATGATGCGTCGAGGGGCGACGCTCGCGAGGCAGGCGGTGCTGGCGATGCTCGCGGGGCTCACGGCGTGCGGCGGTGGGGATTCGCCGGAGAGCACCGGTCCCTCGGCCCAAGCCAGATTGCAACTGACGGTGACCGGGCTGGTCGCGCTCGATCCGGTGTCACAGGGGCGCTATGAGGCGTGGAGCCTCGACGCGGCCGGCGGCGCCACCCCCCTCGGCACGCTCGCCGTGAGCGGGACGAGCGGGACGCTCGACGTCGCCCTGCCGACGAACGAACCGGCGTCGATCGTGGTGACCGTGCAGACGCTCAAGGACCCGGCGGGATCGCCCTCCGCACATCGCCTGATGAAGGGCGAGTGGAAGGGGGGGCGCGCGACGCTGTCGGTGGAGAACGCGCTGACGCTGGGCAACCTCCCGCTCAAGCAGGTCCCGGGGCAGTTCACCATGTTCAGCCCCAGCGACAACTTCATGAATGGCTATCCGTCGTTTGAGGAGTGTGGCGTGTGGCTGTTCAACATGGCCCCCCGGCAGACGCCGCAGAACGACCAGTGGGTGCGCCTGTCGCCGCTCACGCCGGGATGGATCTACGAAGGGTGGATGGTGCGCGACCATGGAAAGCCCGACGCCATCTGGCTTTCGTATGGCAAGTTCGTCCCTGACGCGTCGGGGGCGATCACGACACGCGACGACACCGGGTGGGGCCCCTTCTCCGGGGTCGAGGACTTCCAGACGGCGGGGGAGGAGGAGTTTCCCGGCGACGACTGGTTCTCCAACCCGTTAGGCTTCCCGTTCCCTTCCGTCCTGCGCCTCCCGCTCGACCTGCGCGAGAAGGACGCCACGGGCGGCTCGCGCTGGACCCACGTGATCACGGTCGAACCCATCGCCGACCAGGGCGAGCCGATCGGGAGCGAGCGCGCCCTTCGCGATCCGGCCGTACCGCGACGACTTTGGTGATACGGCCCCGGCACGCCGCGGACGATCACCTTCCGACCCGAGGGCGTCCCGCAGCGACGCGGTGCGTCGATGAAACGGCGACGCGCTGGGGTCACCGGAACGCCGCGGCATGCGCCGCGCGTCCGGTGCGCGGTGCCGGCGACGATCGCCACCTTGCTCCTGACGGTCTCCGGTTGTGCGGAACCGCACGTCACGCTGGCGCCACCTGTGGAGGCGGAGGCCGCCAACTGGCCGACCCTCGTCCTCCCGCGCGCCGGCGCACTCCGGCCTGCCGCGCCGCCTGCCGAGGGTTCGACGCAGGCGGCTCGGGAACTCGATGAGATCGTCGCGCTGCAACGCAGCGTGACGGCGGTGAGCGATTCGGTCCTTCGCCTGCATGAGGGTGACCCGACGAGCCTGTGGACCCGCACCGCGGTCGACCTCTTGGGCGTCTACTGGACCATCCTCCCCGACGTGCGCATCGCCACCCCGGCGCGCTCGGCGCGGCTGATGGCGCTGCTGCATGCCGCGACGTACGACGCGGTGCTCGCGACGTGGGATGCCAAGTGGGCCTATCGGCGGCGTTCCCCAGCCGAGGCCAGTGATCGTGTGCGGTTGCGCGTGTCGGATGGGGGTGTCCCCAGTTATCCGAGCGAGCACGCCGCGGTGGCGGCCGCGGCGCGCGCCGTGCTGGCCGCGAACGCCCTCCCTGGTGACACGGCGCGGCTGCGGGCGCTGATGCGCGAGGCGGGTGAGGCGCGCATCGCCGCCGGTGCGGCCTATCGCAGCGACGTGGAGGCGGGCTACGCGTTAGGCGAGGCGGTGGCGCGCCGCGTGTTGCAACGTGCCGCGTCCGACGGCGCCGACCGGGTGTGGGATGGCGTGATGCCCACCGGGGCGTACGTCTGGCAGCCGACGCCGGCGCGGCGCGTGAAGGTCCCGTTCGACGCCCTTGCCGGGACGTGGCAGACCTGGGTGATCCCGTCGGGGAGCGCCTATCGCCCGTCGCCGTATCCGCCCCCCGGGAGCGCGGGGTGGCAGGCGTCGCTCGACGAGCTGCGCCGGCTTGCGGCTGGCGGGAGGACGGTGGCCCAGATGGATCGCGCCCGTTTCTGGGCCACCGAGGCGCCGACGGCGCGATGGGACCTCTTTGTGGAGGAGGAGTTGGCCCGGCGCCGCTGGAGCCTCCCGCGCGCGGCGCGTGCGCGCGTGTGGGTGAGCATCGCGATGTACGACGCTTTCGTCGCCTGCTGGGACGCCAAGTTCCACTACTGGCTCGCCCGTCCCATCACGGTCGACCCGACGATGAACACCATTTTCTCGACGCCCCCCTTCCCGTCGTATCCCTCCGGTCACTCGACCATCTCCACGTCGGCCGCGCAGGTGATGACGGCGCTCTTTCCCGACAAGGCGAAGCTGTGGGACGACTACGCCGTGGAGGCCTCCAACTCGCGTGTGTGGGCGGGGGTGCACTATCGCTTCGACATCGAGGCGGGCGACACATTGGGGACCAAGGTGGGGAAGGCGGTGGTCGCGCGGATGAACGCCGACGGGGTCCGGTAGTTCGTCGGACGTCTTCGCGCGACGAATCGGTCGCGCAATCGTCCCGCGGTGCGAGGGCCGCGCCCACGTCACCGCGCAGGCGAACGCGACCAGTATCACCAAACGGCCTTTCGCTTCATCACGGTCTTTGGCGGCCCGATGCGGCATGATTCACGATCGCTGGAGCTCCATGGCCGCCCCTGGGCCACCTCCCCCCCCGTGAATCGCCGGAGACCCCGATGCTCTCACCCGTATCTCGTGCCGTCCTCGCTGCTGCGCTCCTCGCGACGGGCGCCTGCCAGCGCAGCGACGCGCCAACGGCGACCGCAGTGTCGGACCACGGTAGCGCACCCACATCGGATCACACCGGCCATTCGGTGGTCGCCCCCGCCAGCGGCAACAGCTCCGCCATGGGGACCTGGCGCCCGGGACGATTCGACAGCTGCACGGCCGCCGTCCACGACCAGTTCGCCGTCACGGGGCCCGACGGCAAGCGCTATCCCACCTGGCATCCCCCGGTGGATCCGGCCACCGGCTGCACGTTCGGCCACGAGCACGGGCGCGATCCGCGGGGGTCGAAGCTGTACGCGCTGGTCGGGGCCGTCCCCTTTGGCGTGGCCAACGAAGCGCTGCTGTCCTGGCAGCCTGGCGCCATGCGTCACGAGGACCACGTGGGGCACAAGATCGAGTGGGAGAACGACGTCCAGCTGCACTACTCGGTCAATGGCGCGCGCGTCCCGTTTGGCGTGACGTGCGACTGGATGGCCAAGCTTCACCAGGGGACGCACTCGCCCGATGCGCTGGTGAACAACACGCACGAGATCTTCTACGCCGTGCGTTGCAGTGACGGCACCTTCCTGCAGGCGACGGTGCTGTCGCGGATCGATCGCGTCGCGCGCTTCGAGCGCGGCTGCGCCAAGGGGACGTTCGTGAAGACCGACCTGACGCCGATGCCGGGGCAGCTCAACGGACGCGGCACGCGCCTCATCCCCGACCGCACCTGCGCCGACAAGTACCTCCTCGTCCCCGCGGGACGTTGGTCGTCCTACAGCGCGCTGTACGAGGACTGGGTCACCTCCAACTACCTGCGCGACGCGAGCGGGCGACAGATCGCCTACTTCGACCCGCACTTCGCCGTCTTCAACCCGGCGCGCTACCACGATCCGCGCGTCGCCTCGCGCCTGAGCTACGCGCTGGACCTGTGCTACGAACGCATCGGGAGCGGGAGCACGCAGCGACGGACGCGCGGCGGCGAGTGCGACTGGGGGACCAACTACGGGCAGTTGAAGCTGACGTGGGACGACCCACGCTCGCCGTTCAATGGCTCGCATCGCGAGACCTACTTCAACCAGACGACGATCAACAACGCCGGCGGTCCGGCGACCTGGTACACCGATCCCTTCGGCGGCAATGCCTCGCGCACGCCCTTCACCGGCTCCATCGCACAACGCGTCGCCAGCCTCGACAACACACGCCCCTATCCGCTGGAGTCACAGGCGGTCGGTGCCAACCGGCCGTACGGCGGGCAGGGGGTCCACGCACCAAACTGAGCGCCTCGGTCCACGAGCCACTCGGCACGGCGACTCGGCGCCCTCCCCGCTGTCGGGAGGGCGTTGTCGTGTCCGCGATCTTCCGCATACGCCGGGGCGTCGCGGTAGCTATCGTGGAGGATCGTCCCGGCGCCGCACGGCGCCTCCAACCCCGAAATGCGTGGAGCATCCCTCGTGTCTCGCGATCGCCTGACGTTTGCCCGTGTCGTCCCGTTGGCAGCGCTCCTGACGGCCACCCTGCTGGCGCCGTCCAGGGAGCTGCCGGCGCAACCCCCCGCCGCGGCGCCGTCCGCCGAGGCGGTCAAGGCCGCCTACTCCAAGCGCGAAGTGAAGATCAGGGTGCGCGATGGCGTGACACTCTTCACCTCGATCTACGTCCCGCGCGATACCACGCGCCGCTATCCGGTGCTGCTCTCGCGCACCCCGTACTCGGTGGCCCCGTACGGCGCCGACGCCTATCGCCCCGCGCTCGGCCCCTCGGGGAATCCTCGTTATGCGGCTGACGGCTACATCTTCGTCTACCAGGACGTGCGCGGGCGCCACTTCTCCGAGGGGGTCTTTCGCGACATGACCCCGGCGCTCGAACGGCACGAGAAGCCGACCGACGTCGACGAGGGGACCGACACGTGGGACACGCTGGAGTGGCTCGCGGCCAACCTGCCGACCAATGGCAAGGTCGGGATCTACGGCACCTCATACCCCGGCTTCTACGCCTCGGCGAGCTGCCTGTCGCGCCACCCGACGCTCGTCGCCTGTTCGCCGCAGGCGCCGATGACCGACATCGGGATGGGGGACGACAACTTCCACGGCGGCGCCTTTCTCCTTCCGCACAACTTCGGCTTCTACACCTTCTTCGGTCGCGGGCCACGCACCGAGCCGGGCTACGACAAGCGCTACCCGTTCGACATGGGGATGCGCGACGCCTACAAGTTCTACCTCGAGATGGGGCCGGTGGGGCCGGCCGCTCGCCGGTACATGCAGCCCGCCGGTTCGGCGGCGATGTTCGACAGCATCCTCGCCCACCCCGCCTACGACTATTACTGGAAGGCGCGCAACCTGCGCCCGCACCTCAAGGACGTGAAGGCGGCGGTGCTCACGGTCGGCGGCTTCTACGACACCGAGGACCTGCATGGTCCGTGGTGGGTGTACGAGTCGATCGCCAAGCAGTCGCCGGCGACGAAGAACGGGCTCGTGGTGGGGCCCTGGTCGCACGGCGGGTGGAGCCGCGGCGACGGCAACGTGTTAGGCAGCCTGCGCTGGAAGTATAAGACCGGGCCCTTCTATCGCGACTCGGTGGAGTATCCCTTCTTCGCCCATCACCTCGCCGGTGCCCCCGACCCGTCGCTGCCTAACGTGCTGGTCTTCCGCACCGGCGCCGATCGCTGGGATCGCTACGACCGGTGGCCGGCGCCGGCCGCCAAGCCGGTCGCGCTCTACCTCCATCCCGACGGCAAGCTCGCCTTCGCCCCGCCACCGCGCGGGAGCGGCTTCGATGAGTACGTGAGCGATCCGGCGAAGCCCGTCCCGGTGGTCGACCGCATCGAGCCGCAGGGGATGCCGCGCGACTACATCACCGCCGACCAGCGGCACGCGTCGCGCCGTCCTGACGTCCTCACCTACCAGACCGAGATCCTCACCGAGGACGTGACGCTCACCGGCCCCGTCTCGCCGGTGCTGCACGTCAGCACCACGGGCACCGACGCCGACTTCATCGTCAAGCTCATCGACGTCTTCCCCGATTCGGCGGCCAACTGGGCCGAGGACAACAGCGGCTTCATGGTGGGCGGCTACCAACAGTTGGTGCGCGGTGAGCCGATGCGCATGCGCTACCGCCGTTCGTGGGAGAAGCCTTCGGCGATGGTCCCGGGGCGCCCCGACTCGGTGCGCTTCGAGATGCCCTCGATCCACCACACCTTCCGGAAGGGGCACCGCATCATGGTCCAGGTGCAGAGCTCCTGGTTCCCGCACATCGATCGCAATCCGCAGAAGTTCGTGCCAAACATCTTCGAAGCGAAGCCGGGGGATTTCGTGAAGGCGACGATGCGGGTGTATCACCATGCGCTCAAGGCCACGCGCGTGGAGCTGCGCCGGCTGGATCCCTAGCGGTCGGACACGCGGCCGTTGCCGCCGGGCGGCGCGTCAGCGCGAGCGTTCGACCGCCCGGCGCAGGGAATCGAGCTTCGTGAGCACTTGGGGCGGCAGCAGCAGGTCATCGCTGATGGCCGCCTCTTCTTCTGCCCCGCGCCACTGCGCTTCGAGCGCGGCCAACTCTCCCGCCAGGAGCGCGCGCTCCGTCTCCTCGTGCGCCGCCATCTCCAGCGCCAGCTTCACCTCCGAGGGGAGGGCGGTCAGGTCCCCCGAATCGCCAAAGGTCTGCTGCGCCGTGAAGCGTGCGCGATGCCGTGCCAGGAATGACGGGAGCCCCTCGGTCCCCCCGGCTTCACCGATGAGGTCGATCGCCCCGCGAATGCGCGGCGTCGGCGCCCCCGCGCGGTTGAGGCGCGGGACACAATGCGAGAGGTGGTCGCGTGCGGAGGGCCCCACGAGGCGTACCGTCCCGATCGCGACCGACTTGTTCATGCCGCGCGCCCACCATCCTTCGGATGGTTTGTCATCGTCGGTGAGTCGGCTGGTGTACGGCACCTCCAGCCCCCACCCCCCGTCCTCTTCGGAGGCGCTGACCAAGCGTGGATTCCCGATCGGGAGGACTCGCCCGCCCGCCGGGTCGTCGAGCGGACGCTCGCGCGTGAGCGCCGACGAGGTGCGCAGCACGTTCACCAGGTTGGCCACATGGATGACGGGGAGGAACGCCGTCACCGAGGCTCCGAGCGCGACGGCCCCCGCCGCCAGCGCGCCCACCGCCGCCACCCCTCCCACGCCTAACGCGATCACCTTCGCCCGACGACGTCCGAACTGGTCGCCGTATCGCCAGGCCGCAAACTCGCGCGGGATTGGGCGGCCGATGCGTACCAGCTCCGTGCCGTCACGCAGCTTCGCCAATCCCACCTGGTCGGTACTCGCCCGCAGTCGCGTCTCGCGAAAGGCGCGCTCGCACGACTCGATCGCCTCCCAGCGCTGCTCGATGGGGGCGAGGTTCCATCGCTCGCAGCGGCGACACACCGCCCACAACCGCCCCTTCGATGCATCGAAGGCGAGGCGTCGCCCGACGGGCATCTCCTCGATGCTGTCGTTCGCGGGGAAGGGGGTGGCGCACCAGGCGCAGGAGGTCAGCATGCTGGAATCGGGTGAACGACGTCGCTCACCCGCAAACTACACAGGAGCCGCCGCCGATCCCTCCGTCCCACGTATCCGCCGCTCCATCACGACGAACAGCAGCAGGCACGCCGCCCCGATCCCGAACTCCACGAGCAACATCCCGTTGGTGGCCCATCGGTCGTGTGCCCACCCATCCACGCGCAGCATCGCCAGCCCGAACATCGTGTTCATGGCGAAGAAGACGTTGATCTTGGTCGCCGCCGCGCGTTCGCCGATCACGCCGAGGACCATCCCCGTCAGCGTCGTGGAGCAGAGCCCGAGCGCGAAGGTATAGGTCAGCGTCGAGGCGGCGTAGCCCAACGTGTTGCGCGGCGAGACGAGGAGGAGCAAGGCGGCCAACGCCGATATGGTGCACGCCACGGCGTACGCGCGCGCGCTCGGCAGGCGGGACGCGAGCACTCCGCCGACCATGCACCCGGTGACGATGGCAATCCCGCCACCGATGCCGAGGACGAACGAGACGACATCGGCCGACGCGTTCCACTCCGGCCCCAGCGATCCGAACAGGAACTGCGCCGATCCCGTCCCGATGGGCAGTATCGCCAGCAGCAACCCAATGCGTCCCGCACGACTGCGCAGCACGGCGCGCAACTCGCGCCACGCGTCCGACGCGCGGTCGGCGACGCGTGCCCCGCGCGGGAGGCCCGCCGGCTCCTGCAGCCCGCGCAGTGCCAACGAGCAGGCCACGAGGAGGAGCGCAAGCACCGCCCCTGCCATCCACGGTTCCGGGAGGTGCTTCGTCAGCCACAACCCGAGCCCGCCCCCTGCGGTCTGCCCGAACTGGTTTCCGCTCTGGAACCACCCGCTCGCCCGGCCGCGCCCTCCCGGCCCGGCGTTAAACGCCATCAACCCCTCCGTGGCGAAGGCGACGAAGGTCGCGGCGAAGTTGCCCGTGAGCACGAGCACCGAGAGGAGTGGCACGTTCGACTCGCGCATCGGCGTCGCGGTGAGGGCGACGATGACGAGCGACATGACCCCGATGGCGATGCGATACCAGGCCTTCCGCGACAGGGAGTAATCGGCCAGCGGCGCCCAGATGAACTTGAAGGCGTGGGCAAAGAAGGCCGACCCCACCATCGCCGCCGCCGCCGAGACGGGGAGTCCGGCGCGCGATGAGAGGTATCCCAGCGCGACGCTGGGATACCCGATCATCAGCCCCATGGGGAAGTACAGGGCGGCGTAGCGCCAGGGGTGGGGAGCCTCGTGCACCTCAGCGTTCCACGCCTAACGCCTTGGCCCTCGTCCGGGCGAGGGTCCACCGCCCCATCGTGGTGACGTACTGCCGGCGTGCGGCGGCGGCCGCCGCCACCTGCACCGCCGTCGGTGCCACCTCGGCCCCTTGCATCCCCATTGCGGCCGCCTGCAACGCGTTGCTCACCGCCTCCAGCGTGGGCGTGGCCGTCGCCGCGCCGCGCCGGCGGAAGCCTCCGATGCGCATGCGATTCAGCCCCGTGGGGGCCAACGCTTCCAGCTCCCCCTTCACAGACTCGGCGTCGGCGCCGGTGAGCGCGGCGACCTTCGCACCCAGCGCCTTGGCCTCGTTGAACGCCCGGTGCGCGGCCACGGCTCCCTCGTACATCTCCACGCTCAGCGCATTGAGCTGCGCCAGGGCTACCGGGGCGATCTTCACGCGCGGATCGAGCTTGACCTCGATGGGTTGCGACTGCGACGTCCCGTTGACCGTGAGGCGCGCGGTGTACGTGCCGGGCGGAACCCACGGCACGTTGTAGTTGGGGTACGTGCGCCCGGGGACGGCTCCCGTCGCTTCTTCATCACCGGCCGGAATCAGGTCCTGCGGCGACACGGGGTCAAAGCGCAGGTCCCAGCTGAAGCGATGCATCCCCGCCTTGGTCGAGATGATGTACTGCGGTGCGGGCCAATACAGCGGGAGCCCGCAGTACGCGGCGGTGGGGTTCTTCTGGCAGACCTTGTCGTAGGCCGCCATGTCCTTCCCCGGATCGGGGTCGAAGACCGGCTCGGTGCTGGAGTAGCTGCGGACGACCTTCCCCTTGGCGTTGAGGATCTCGAGCATCACGGGTCCGCTGGCGTCGCTGGCCAGGTAGTAGTCGATGAGCCCCCCCGGGGGCGGATTCTCCCCCGATGGCATCTCCGGGGGCCATGGCGTGGGCTCGTTGGTGCCGAAGCGCACGCGCACGGCGGGGGCCGGCTTGAAGAGGTACGGCTTGCCTGACGAGAGCGCCGAGCGCGCCGCCGCCGCCTGCCGGAGCGGCGTCACGTTGTCGAGGATCCAGAAGCCGCGCCCGTGCGTTCCGGCGATGAGGTCGGCGCAGTGGCACGTCGAGTCGTCCTTGACCTGGAGGTCGCGCACCGAGATGGGGGGCATCCCGTTCTTGAGCGTCTGCCAGTGGTCGCCGTCGTCGAACGAGACCCATACCTGCAGGTCGGTCGCGGCGTAGAGCAGCCCCTTCTGCCGCGGATCTTCGCGAATGGCGTTGGCGACCGCGCCGCCCGCAATCCCCGTGTTGATCTCGGTCCACGTCTTCCCGCCGTCGTGCGTGCGGAAGAAGTGCGGGTTGATGTCGTCTAGGCGCAACGTGTTGGCCGCCGCGTACGCCGTGAGGTTGTCGAAGTGCCCCGCCTCGATGTTGAAGATTCGCGTCCACGGCTTGATCGACGGCGGTGTCACGTTGTTCCACGTGGTCCCGCCATTGGTTGTCACCTGGATGTGTCCGTCGTCGGTGCCAGCCCACAGGATCGACAGCGAACGCGGCGACGGTGAGAGCGCGGTGATGCTCCCCATCGGCGCCGGCTTCACGGTGGCGGCGTACTTCCCGGCGTTGGCCGGAACGTCCCACGTCTGGCGGGTGAGGTCGGGGGAGACGCGCGTCCAACTGTGCGCCTTGTCGGTGCTCTTCCAGACGACGTTGGAGACGTAGTACAGCGTCTGGTTGTCCACGGGCGAGAAGTGCAGCGGCATGGTACGCACGTTGCGATTCATCGCTCCGCCGCCGGGGAGCGTCCCGGACGCGTCGGGTCCCACCTGCGTGGTTTGCGCGGTGCGGCGATCATAGCGAGAGACGCCGGAGCGCTGGCTCCCGAAGACGATATCGGGGTTCTTCGGATCGGGGGCCGCCATCCCGTACTCCTGGATGTTGACCGGATGCCAGTCGTGGAAGGTGATGCGCCCATCGTCCGAGCGGCTCTGCACGCACGCCGACCCCGAGTCCTGCTGCCCGCTGCAGACGCGATACGGGAAGGCATTGTCGGTGGTGACGTGGTACATCGCGGCCGTGTTCTGGTTGTACCAGTTGCTCCATGACGCGCCGCGATTGGCGGAAACCACGGCGCCCTGGTCCGCGACGGCGACGATGATCTTCGGGTCGTTGGGGTTGATCCAGATGCGCTGGTAGTCGTCGCCGCCAGGTGCACCGCGTACCGCCGACCACGTCAACCCGCCGTCCATGGTGCGCCACATGACCACCGAGGCACTGTAGACGACCTTCGGGTCCTTGGGATCGATCGCCAGCGTGGGAAGGTCGCCCCCCCCGATGCGTGCCAGCGGGCGCATGTCCTGCTTGCCGTTAGGCGTTTCCTTGTTGGCGCCGAGGACGGGCTGGAACCAGTGCGCGCCGCCATCGGTCGACTTGTAGAAGCCGATGGCCCCCGTGCCGGGCGCCACCACGGCGTACAGCGTCCCGGGCTCGCTGGGGGCGATGGCGATATTGGCCTGCAGGATCGGCGGGAGCCCGTCGGAGAGCTGCGTCCAGGTCGTGCCGCCGTCGGTCGACTTGAAGATCCCCATTCCCGCGTTGCCGAACCCCTGCCCTTCTATGAAGCTCTGCTGCTGCTGCCAGAGGGTGGCGTAGATGGTGTTGGGGTCGCTCGGGTCGATGAGCACCTCATTGGCGCTCGTGTACTCGTCCTTGTAGAGGACTTTCTCGAACGTGCGCCCGCCGTCGGTCGAGCGAAAGACGCCGCGCTCGGGGTTGGGGCCGTACGGGTGACCGAGCACGGCGACGAAGAGGCGGTTCTCGTTGCGCGGGTCGACGGCGATGGCGGCGATCATCTGGCTTTCGCGCAGCCCCAGATGCGTCCACGTCTTGCCGGCGTCGGTCGACTTGTACATCCCGTCGCCGATGGCCAGGTCGGGGCGGATGATCCCCGCACCGCTTCCGACATAGATCGTATTGGGATTGGTCGGTGCGACGGCGATGGCGCCGATCGAGCCGGTGGGTTGGTCGTCGAAGATCGGGACCCAGTTGGCGCCGTAGTCGGTCGACCGCCACACGCCGCCGTTGTCGAAGCCGGCGTAGAAGGTGTTGGGGAGCGAGGCGACGCCCGAGACCGCGCGCGCGCGTCCGGCGCGGGTGGGGCCGATCTCGCGCCAGCGCATCTCGGGGAAGGAGAGGTCCTGGGCGGTGAGCGGGGCCGCAGGCGCAACGACGGCGAGGAGCGCGGCGAGTGCGAGCGGAGACCGCACGACGGCGGCGCGAAGGAGGGAAGGGCGCATGGCGGGGACGGGTAAGGCGAAGGGGACGTGAGCCCCGAACATGCATCCCGGCCGTCGGCTGCGACAGGACGATTCCCCCGACGCCGCCCTCGCCCCCCGAAAAGAAGCGACAAATGCGCGAACGGTCGCCCCCCCGGGAGGGGCGACCGTCCGGCAGGGCCTAACGAGCGGCGACGCGCAGCTTCCCCGCTTCCCGGCCGAGCGACCAGCGCCCGTCGGCGACCTTGGGCGTGGTGCCGTCGGCCTGCTTGTCGAGGACGAGGGTGAGGACGCCGTCGGGCGTCTCGCCCTGGAGCACGAGATCGGACTCGATGACCGCGACCGTGAGCGGGCGCTGGATCGACTCGCCCTGCAGGACCGTGGAGGCCACGAGCGTCCCGGCCGAGTCGGTGACCGTGACCGTCATCGGGAAGTTGATCGCCTTGCGCGTTCCCTTGAAGTCGTACGTAGCGACGACCCGCTGCGAACGGTTGGTGATCACGCGGCTCTGCTGCGCGGCGGCGGTCGTGGCGGACAGCCCGATGGCGGCGACAGCGGCGATGGCGGAGAGGATGATGCGGCGGCTCATGGCAAGGCTCCTGCGAATGTATGTGGAAAACGAATCGAGTCGTATCCGGGCCTACGCGGTGGGGCACTGCGGGGTTTCACGACCCCCGAGGCGCACGCACGCGGTCGGTGTCCGTGCTGAAGGCACGGGACAGGAACTCGTGGCGCGCAACCGCGTGTGACCGGGACGCTCGCGTGACGCATCATGCGACGCATCACCCGGCGCACCATGCGATGCACCGTGATTTCGATACTAGAGACGCGCTGCGCCACCAGCAAGTTGTCATGACAGAAAGCCGCCTGACGAGTGGTACAACGGCGCGCGTTGTGAATCTTGTCAATCTCCCGTGAGCGTCCAGTAAAGGAATGGGTCAATTGTCCCAGGCAGCCCGGGGGCCCAATCGCGCCCCCGTGACCGATGGGGCACCCGCGCGTCACGGCACGCACGCAGGTGCGCGTGTGCAGGTGCGCGTGTGCAGGTGCGTGTGTGCAGGTGCGTGTGTGCAGGTGTGCGGTCGCGCGTGCTCGGCAGGACCTAACGGAAAACAGCTGCAGCAGAGCGATCCGGCAAGTCCACGCGCGGCAAGCCCGGCGTGACGTTGCCCGGCGTGACGTCGCCCGGCGTGACGTCGCCCGGCGGCACGTGTCCGGCCAGTTCCTCCCGAACCCATACGCCGCCCTGCGCAGCTTCCCCGCCATTCCCGACATCGGCCCCGCACACGGCGCGCCGGCACGTGGCGTACCCGCGCGGCACACCCTGCCGGCGCCCCGGACACCTTCCGCTCGACGCCGACGTTGGCTACAAGCATGCGTGCCGTTCGTGGCTCGTGATCGCACCACGCGTCCTCGCCTTCCGCTCGTGTCTCCCCGCTCGCTGCTCACCCTCTGTTGTGCCGGGCTCCCCGCCATCGCGCTGAGCCTCGGCCAGGCGCGCCCGAGCGCCACGCCATTCACGCGTGCGGAACCCGCGCACGCCGCGCCGCCGACGCGCACGGACCCCTTCACCCCGCCCGCGTCCTCTCGCGCCCCAGCGCCTACCGCCCGCGCGGCGCAGGACCGCCTCGTCACCATCCGCGTCCTCGCCGATGCCGACGGGTCGCCGTTGGCCAACGCCGAGGTCATCGATCGGGGGACCGGGGCGCGCGCCCTCACGCGTGAGAACGGGGAGGCGCGCGTGCGACTCCCGCTGCAGGGCGAACTCCTGCTGCGCGTGCGCCAGCTGGGCTACGCGTATCTCGATCTGACGCTCGAGTGGGCGACGCTCCCGGGCGGCGGGGAGGAGCCGGTGGTCGTGCGCCTCGCGCGCATCCCCTTTGCCCTCCCCTCGGTCTCCACCACCGCCGCACGCGATTGCCCCCCGATCGACGACAACGTGAAGCCGCTCGCCTTGTGGGCGCTCGACCAGCTGCGCGAGGGGGCGGAGCGCTACGAGACCTTTCGCCAGGCCTATCCGTTCCGCGTCGAGATCGAACGGAACACCGTCAGGCGCAATCGCATGGGACAGGTGACGCGCGCCAATCGCTCACGCGAACGCGGCGACTCGGAACGCTGGGGCGATCGCTACACCCCGGGTGCAGTCGTCGCCCTTCATCCCCTGGGCTTCAGCGTTCCCATCCTCTTCGTGGCCACCCTTGGCGACCCCGCGTTCTGGGATCATCACTGCATCACCACCGCACGGGTGGAGGGGAGCGATTCGCTGCGGCAGGTGCGGCTCCGCTTTGCCCCCAGCCCGTCGGCCAAGGGGTCCGACTGGGGAGGTGACGCCCTGATGGACTCGTCCACGAGCCTGCTGCGACGCATCGAGTTCCACCTTCGGATCAACCAGAAGGACGGGCCGCGACGGTTCGAGGGGTACACCACCTTCCGTTCGCCGTCGTCGCTCATCGTCGTCCCGGAAAGCACCTTCGCAATGTGGTGGCGCGCCGAGCCCGACGCGGGGGCCGAATGGGGGCTCCCCGACGTCGTGCAGTTGGTGCGCTCGCTGGAGATCGAGTACCGGAAGTCGCGGCCGCCGCGCTGACGCGGGCGAACGCCCACGGAGCTGACCCGACGGGCGCCGACCGGCTCTCGCACGACGCGTCGCAACGCGCCGACCACGCAGCGTCCCTCCGGAGCGGTCGACGAGCTGCCGCAGGCGCCTAGTGCGGCGTTCCGCCGTTCTGCTTGCGCAGCCACTGCAGCTGCTCGCCCAGTGAGAGACCATCCATTGGGACTTCGACCTCGCGCCCCTCGCGCGACAGGAAGTCGAGCAGGAACTCGCGCGCGCGGGCGTTGGCGAGGACCAGGACTCGCTCGACACCGGTGAGGTGCGGGGTGAGCTGTTCGATCACGAGCCTGGCCCATTCCCGTCGCGCCGCCGACTCCTTGCGGCTGATCCCCTTGGCGGTGGGGGTGATGACGGTCTCGGGATCGAGCAGTCCATGCTCCGCCGAGAGCAGGAACCAGATGTCGGCCTCGCGCTCGGCAAAGGTGCACAGTTCCTTGAACAGCGGCGATTCGAAGACATCGCGCGCCCGCGCCGGCTGTGGGCGCATGGGTCCCGTGCATGAAACGACGGCCAGGCGGCGCCCGGACGTGCCGTCGCGCGAGCGGCCACTTGGCGGGCCGGCGCCCTGCGCGCCGTCCACGCTGGCGCTCTCGCTCGCCCGGCCGTTGGCCGCGCCGTGCGAGGGCGTCGAATGTCCGAGGAGATCGTCGTTATGCAAGCGTCGCTACCGTCGGACGGTGTGAGAAGATTGTGTGACCCTACGAAATTGCAGCAGGCGGTGGTGATCTGTACAGTCCCGATGTCACCAGTGGCCGGTGATATCGCGTCGCCTCACCGAGCGCTCGAGATGAACGCTGCATGACGCGGGTGACACGGATCGAGGGACCCGCTGCATGCGGCTGCAACGTCTCGTGACAACATCGGCCAATCGAACCCGGGATCTTGCGATCGCAACACCGCAACACGCGGTGTAACCGGATGCCTCCCAATGCACGTTCCACGCCGCCCCGACAAGTGACGGGCGACGCGCGTCATGTCGGGCGTGCGCGACCGGGCCTGGGAATCCCGCACGACGCACCGATGATCAATGCCGCTGACGGTCGTCCCGGGTCCCGTGGGGTGCCGCGCGTCACCCAAGGGCGAGGCACTCGGCACGTTGGAGGTCGGTTGCGGGATTGCGGGAGGTTCCGGCTTGCCCCCGTTGAGTGGCCTGCGGTACACTTGCCCCGCGCAGGTCAGCACGCCGTCACGCCCCCGACATCGTCCGCAGGAGGACCGTAGGCATGTACACGACCATCGACAGCTTCCTGGCGAACTGGGCCTACGAGGCCGAGACCACCCAGAAGATCCTCGACACGCTCACCGACGCCTCGTTAGGGACGTCCGCCGTCCCCGACGGGCGCACCATCGGTCGCCTGGCCTGGCACATTGCCCAGACCATTCCCGAGATGATGGGTCATACGGGGTTGCAGGTGGCGGGGCCCGGCGAACGCGAGGCCGTTCCGGCTCAGGCTGCCGACATCGCCAGCGGCTATCGCACCGCCGCCGCGGCGCTCCCGGAGCAACTCCGCGCGCAGTGGAATGACGCGAGTCTGCAGCAGATGGACAACATGTACGGGGAGCAGTGGTCGCGCGCCATGACGTTGCAGGCGCTGGTGGCGCATCAGATCCATCATCGTGGTCAGCTCACCGTCCTCATGCGTATTGCCGGCCTCCCCGTCCATGGCGTGTACGGCCCGGCGAAGGAGGACTGGGCCAAGATGGGGATGGAGCCGCCACCGATCTGACGCTCCTGCGTCGCGTCAACGGGGCGCCCGTTCGGCGGCCCCGGCCGTGAGCGGGTCGCCTAACGCAGCGGCCGTGCAGCGCTGGTGCGCTCGACGAAGACGACACCGTCGAACTCCAGCGGCATCACCGCGCGGATCTCGAATCCGTAGTCGTACGCCGCGTAGCCGATGTGGCGAATGGGGCGCGGTTGCCAGAGCCAGCTGCCACGCTGGTCGTGCTCCGGGACACGCACGTCGGCCACGAGCCCGACGCTCCCCCGCGCGCGGGGGAGCGTCGCCAGCAACGCCTCGACGCTCCCCGGCGGCGCCGGATAGGCAGCGGCGGCAATCATCTCATGGTCGGCGAGGCCGCGCGTGGCCCGGTACGCACCGGCGCGCGTGAGAAACGAAAAGGCGCGATAGTCGTAGCCATAGGTGCGCTTGAGGTGCGCGCCCATCTGCGCCCCGGCATTGAACGAGCGGCGGCGATCGCCACCATGGCTCACGTGCACGTCGTGCGCCCAGACCACCGCGCGTGACGTGGGGTAGAGGGTGCGCATCGCCCAGTCGAGGTTGGCCGCCATGAGCGAGTCGCGGTCCGGGGAGTTGAGCGATCGGTTGAGCGACGCGGCCTGCCGCAGGAGGTCGGCCGAATGCACGGCCCACTCCACCGCGATGGTGTCGCGATGCGAGCGCGCGACCGACAGCCATCCCGCGCGCCGTGCCGATGCCTCCTGCCACAGCGAGTCCGCAGCGGCGAGCCACGCCGCGCGCGCCGAGTCTGGGGCGTTAGGCATCACGAACGACGGCTGTGCGCGGTAGGCGCTCGTGAGTGCACGCACGCGTCCCTCCCATGCCGGCGCCACGCGGCGGGCGAACGCGTCCAGCGAGTCGCCCGGGGTCCAATGGTCCTGCATGTCGTATCCGATGAAGCGCACGCGGCGCTGAGGATTCGCGTCGTTGTGGGCGCGCATCCACTCCACCAGTCCCAGCATCTCCTCCGTATTCCAGACTCGGAACAGGACCCGCATGGCATCGCGCGCCGTGCCGGGTCCCCCCAGCACGAAGGCGTTGAGCGTCTCGACCGCCAGTTGGTTGGCCTCGATGGCAAAGACGTCGAAGCCCATGTCACGCGCGAGGTGCGCCAGGAGTCGATGCTTGGCGACAAAGAACTCTCGCGTCCCGTGTGTCGACTCACCAAGCCCGACGAGCCGCGCGTTGCCCACGATTCGGGAGACGAGCGCAAGATCGGGGTCGAGCGCGGCGACCCGGCGCCCGGCGTGGCGGTCCCTGGAGATGGGGCTGAGCGTGGAGATCGGGGCCGTGCGCCGCGCCAACCAGGCGCGCTGCGCAGCGGTGACCGCGGCGGTGTGGCCTGGCAGCTCGGTGATCCGGAGGCCGTCGAGATCGAGGGTGATGGCGTCGAACCAGGCGGTCCCGCTCCCGCGTACCCCAACCATGAGGACGATCGAGTGGATCGTCGCGTCGTCGGGGACACGCACGGCGAGGTCGAACGATCGCCAACCCGAGTCGACGGCCGCGTCGTGCAGCACCATGGAGTCGCCGGCCGGAACGACGCGATCACCCCACGCCTCGAGATGCACCGAGGCCGCTCCGCGCAGCCCTTGCGCGCGCACACTCCCACGCAGTCGCAACGCCCGGCCGCGCGTGACCTCGGCGGGGAGCTGCAACATCAGCATGCGGGGTGGCGCCAGCGCGCCCGTGTCGGCCGCCACCACCCGCAGGCTGAAGCGCCCTTCCGCGCGGACCGTCGAGTCGAGCGTGAAGCTCGCCGGAGCGCCCGGGGCGAACGCCGACCAACCTAACGACCACCCCCACGGGCGATCGGCGTAGGCGACGCTGGGTCGGTCGAAGCCGAGGTTGAGGGGTTGCTGGGCGTGCGCCACCGTGCCACGCACGCCCACGAGGGGAGCGATGGCCAGCGCGGCGTAGGCGAAACAGCGAATCCGTGCGGCGAGTCGGGGAGGCGGCATGACGTGCCGGATTGGACAGCGTGTCGACAGAAATCGTTGCGCGGAGCGCGACCTGCGACGCAGCACCCCCATCGGGTGCTCGGTGCGGTCGCGCCCGGGCACGGGTTCACGGGTTCGGCACGACCTTGCCTCCACTCATCCGCGCGCGCTCGCTCGCCACGTACGACTCCACCTCACGCAGCAGCGCCTGTGCGTCGAAGATCTCGCCGGCCTTGATGGTCCAGGCCACGCCGCCGCTCTTCCACTGCTCGTCGCGGGGGACGAGGCCGTAGACGCCGTAACCGCGGCCGTACATCACCTTGAAGTTCTCGATCGGGTTGCCATTGATCACGGCGAGGTCGGCGGCGCAGCCCACGCGAATGCCGCAGAGCGTCTCCATGCCTAACGCCTTGGTAGCGTTGGTGGTGGCCACGCGAATGACGTCGATGGGGTGCAGCCCCGACTCCTGCAGCAGCTCCAGTTCGCGGATGAGGGCGATCCCGCCGATGCCGGGCTCGTCGCTCCCGGCGGTGAGGAGCCCGCCGCGTGCGTGATACTCGCGGATCCACTTCATCCAGATGGTGAAGTTCTTCTTCCAGTTGATCTCGTCGGCGGTCGACCACTCGCGCTTGAAGGCACCGTGGATGGACGAATCCGGGCCGGCGGCGACTTCACTTGGGTGCACGAGCGTCTCGCGCACCGGCATCCCCAGCTTGCGCCAGATGTCGCGGTTGTCCTCGTACGTGGCCATCGTCGGGTCCCAGTTGGTCCCGTTCTTGATCATCTGGTCGATGACCTTGGAGATCCGTTCGGGTTCCTTGTCGGCCTCGGCCCACAGGTTGCCGGCAAAGCGGAAGCGATCGAGCTCGTCCCAGTAGTTGTAGTCGGCGGGGAAGTTCTGCGACCCCTTGAGCGCGGCATCGGGGATCCCGTACCAGTGCTCGATGGAGCGCACGCCGGCGTTGGAGGCGACGAGGGCATCGCTCTCCGACACCTTGAGGTCCACCATGGTGGGGAGTCCGAGCTTCTTCCCCTCATCGACCGCGGCCTCCATGACGTCGGGGTAGTGTCCCGGGCTCTTGGAGATCTTGATGCAGTCGGCGCCTAACGTCTTGAATTCCCGCACCATCGCCCGGGCCTTGTCGGGGGTGTTGCCGATGTCCCAGCGGCGCAGCGGGAGCGGCCATCGCTGGCAGAGGACGAGGCGTGGGGCCACCATGGCGTGGGCGGCGCTCTGCGCGCGGTGGTCGGCCATCAGCTTGAGCCCGCCCCCGGTGCCGGCGTCGCGCACCGTGGTGATCCCGTGCCCGAGGTACAGGCGATATGCGTAGGCGAGCCCCTGCGGCCCCAGGTCCGAACGGAGGGGAGGGAGGTGCGCATGCATCTCCACGAGCCCGGGAATGACGTACTTCCCTTTGGCGTCGATGACCACGTCGCCGGTGGGGCGCTGGTAGTTGGGGCCATAGCCGGCGGCGTTGACCGCGTCCTGGAGCACGACGTCGGTGATGATGCCGTTCTCGATGATGATGTCGACGGGCCCTTCCGGGGGCATTCCGCGGTTGGTCCCCGGCGACCCGCGCCCGCTCACGATCGTCGCGTTGCGGATGACGACCCGGTTGCCGCGCACGCCGCGGGTGGTGCCGAGTGGGAGGGTGCCCGGTCCGTTGTTGGGGACGAGGATGTTCTCGCGCCCCTGTGCCAGCGCGGGGGCGACGGCCATCGCGGTGGCGATCGTTGCAGCGGCGATGGCGGTGGCCCAGGTCATCGACCGCGGCGTCATCGGCGACGCGAGTGGAGCCTTGGCAACGAGCGAACGGGGGTGCGACATGAGAGCACGAGTCCGGAGGAGTGGTGGCGCGACCGCTCCATCCTACGTCTGATCGCCGCCCCGCGCACGTCCTCCATCCCTCTGCACCTTCACGGCGCGACGGTGCGGGGGTGCCGAGCGCTCCCGCGTGGCGGGCAGCCTGTGACCGCACGAGTACCCCATATGGCCCCCCGCCCGTCCCCATCGTCGCTCGCGTGCTCGCGAGGGCTGCGGCACGTGACAAACTCCTGCGTGGTGGCATTCGCCGGGTGCCCGCTGCCTAACGTCGACACTCGGAAGACCATCGCATCGGGCGCTGAAGCCCGGTCCGCCGCCAGCGCGCGGCTTGGGTTCTCCTCCGTGAACCCCCGTGTCCCCTCCGTGAACCTCCGTGTCAGGCTTTCAGACAGCAAGACACGGAGGTTCACGGAGGTATCACGGGGGTTACCGTGTGCGGGGCCGGGGGAGTGCGCGCGGGTGGCATTACGCATCGGGAAGACGGGCGGTATTGTCTTGGGCTTCTGACACCTCACTGGAACTGCGCCATGCGATCGTTCGCCCGCCACGCCTCGCTCGCCCTCGTGGCGACCCTCGCCGCCTCGCCCTCGTTCGCCCAGCAGCCCGCGACGTGGGACGTCACGCAGCCGCGCGGCACGACCCGCGAGATCGACTTCACCACCACCGAAGGGACTTGGATGTCGGTCGACGTCTCGCCCGATGGCCAGTGGCTCGTCTTCGATCTGCTCGGCCACATCTATCGAATGCCGGCCAGCGGCGGTGAGGCGGTCGCCCTGACGCAAGCGAGCGGGATCGCCATCAATACGCACCCGCGCATCTCTCCCGACGGAAAGCTCATCGCCTTCATCAGCGACCGGCGGGGACAGAACAACCTGTGGGTGATGAACGCCGACGGGAGCAACCCGCGCCCCATCTTCACCGACCTGTACGTGCGTGCCGTGACCCCCGCGTGGAGCGCCGACGGCGACTACATCGTCGTGCAGCGCAGCCAGCTGCCTAACGCTGGCGCCCCGGGTGGCGGCGGGATCTGGATGTACCACAAGGACGGCGGCGCCGGCGTCGAACTCCTCCCCGGGAGCAAGCAGCCGGCGTCGTGGCCCTCGCTCTCGCGCGACGGGAAGTACCTCTACTTCCAGGTCACCAACCAGGGTTCCCAGCTCGCGGGTTACGGTGGGCGCGGCGACTTCCTCTCCGGCTCGGCGCAGGTCCGCCGGATGGAGATCCGCACGGGTGACATCTCGGCGGTCTCCTATGGCGAGCAGCAACAGCAGGTGCAGGCCTCGTCGGGCGGCATGGGGGCGCCAGAAGTCTCGCCCGACGGCAAGTGGCTCGCCTTCGTGCGCCGCATCCCCGACGGCACCATCTCCTGGAAGGGGCACACCTTTGGCCCGCGCTCGGCGCTCTGGTTGCGCAACCTCGAGACCGGGCACGAGCGCCTCGTCATGGATCCGGTCGAGCAGGACATCTTCGAGGGGGGCAAGGTGCTGCGTCCCTTCCCCGGGTACTCCTGGAGCCGGGACGGCAAGGCGATCTACCTCACGCAGGGCGGAAAGCTCCGCCGGCTCGACGTGGCCAGTGGTGTCGTCACCACGATTCCATTCACGGCGCGCGTGAAGCGGACGATCTCGCAGCTCGCCAACTTCCAGGTGCAGGACACGAGCGCGTCCTTCCCCGTGCGTTTCACGCGGTGGGCCAGCGCATCGCCCGATGGCAAGCGTCTCGCCTTCCAGGCCGTGGGGCGCGTCTGGGTCATGGACCTGCCACAGGGGACGCCCAAGCGTGTGACCACCGACGCGTTCACCCCGTTCGAGTATGCCCCGGCGTGGAGCCCCGATGGCCAGTGGCTCGCCTTCACCAGCTGGGACGATACGGTGAGCGCGCACCTGTGGAAGGTGCGTGCGGCTGGCGGGACTCCCGAGCGACTCACGCGTGAGGCGGGGGAGTATATCCATCCGTCGTGGAGCGCCGACGGCCGCGAGATCGTGCTGGCGCGCGGGGCAGGAGAATCGCGGCACGGGCGTGGCGTCGTCTGGAACCAGTACTGGGACGTGGTGCGCGTCAGCAGTGCCGGCGTTGCGTCTGGCGGGGAGGCGCAGTTCGTCACCCGCGTGACCAACAATGGCGACGCGAGCGCGGGGAGCGCCTTCAACTCCATCCGCAACCAGATCGTTCGTCCGGCGTACGGCCCCGATGGACGGATCTTCTACCTGCAGCTGTTCAGTACCGGGCCCAGCACCGAGAGCACGCTGTACTCGGTCCGCCCCGATGGCAGCGACCGGCGCGCGCATGTGTCGTTTCCGCTGGCCGACGAAGCCATGGTCAGCCCCGACGGCAAGTGGCTCGCCTTCCAGGAGAGCGATAACGTCTGGGTCACGCCGTTTGTCGCGGGGGGGAGCGGCGGCACCCCCATTCGCATCGATCGCAACCGTCCCAAGCTCCCCGCCACCCGCCTGACGAGCACCGGTGGTCTCTTCCCGACGTGGCGCAACGACTCCACGCTCGACTACGGCAGCGCGGACCGCTTCTTCTCGTATCGCCCGGCCTCGAAGCGCGCCGACACCACGCGCATCGCCCTCAACATCCCGAAGGACGTTCCCGCGGGGACGGTCGCCTTCACCAACGCCCGACTGGTGACGCTCAACAAGCGCGCCGTGGTGAACGGGACGCTGGTCGTGCGCGGCAACCGCATCGCCTGCGTGGGGCGCTGCAGCGTCCCGGCCGGCGCGCGTGTCTTCAACGCCAGCGGCAAGACGATCATCCCCGGCTTCATCGACGTGCACGCGCACAACTATCGCGAGCATCGCGGGATCATCCCCCAGCACAACTACGAGGGCTCGATCTTCCTCTCGTACGGGATCACCTCCACGATGGACCCGTCGATGTGGTCGCAGAACCTCTTTCCCACCGCGGAGATGGTCGAGGCGGGGACGATCGTCGGCTCACGCGTCTTCACCACCGGCGATCCGCTCTACGCCGGCGACGGCTCGCGCCAGGAGAACTTCGCCACGCCGGAACTCGCCGAGGCGGGGATCGTGAAGCTCAAGCAGTGGGGGGCGGTCTCGCTCAAGCAGTACCAGCAGCCGCGCCGCGACCAGCGCCAGTGGGTCATGGAAGCGGCGCGCAAGCACCAGATCCAGGTGACCTCGGAGAACGGTGACCTGGAGTACACGTTAGGCATGATCATGGACGGGCACACCGGCTTCGAGCACCCCCTCTCGTACACGCCGCTCTACTCCGACGTGACGACGTTCTTCGGGAAGGCGCAGGCGACCTACTCCCCCACCTTCATGGTCGGCGGCCCCGGCCCGTGGAACGAGGAGTACTGGTACCAGGAGAGCGAGACGTGGAAGGACGCCAAGACGCGTCGCTGGATGCCGTGGGTCCAGTACATCCCGCAGGGACGTCGCGTGATGAAGCGCCCCGCGACCGACTATTCCTACGCCTGGATTGCGCAGGGGATGGCCGACATGATTGCGGCTGGTGGCTTTGGCGCCATCGGCGCGCACGGGCAGCACAACGGCCTCGGCTCGCACTGGGAGGTGTGGATGGCCGCCGCCGCGACCGGGAACATGGGGGCGCTGGAAGTCGCCTCGCTGCACGGCGCACGCTTCATCGGCCGTGAGCGGGACCTCGGGTCGCTCGAGGTGGGCAAGCTCGCCGACTTCATGATCCTCAACCGCAACCCGCTGGAGAACATCCGCGCCACCACCGACATCCAGTACGTGGTGAAGGGCGGGGTGGTCTACGACGACGACACGCTCGACGAGCTCTGGCCGCGCGCACGAAAGTACGGGCCGATGTACTGGTTGCAGCCCGATGCGCTGAAGGGGGGCACCGTGCCGCTGGAGCGGAAGTAGCGAGCCGCGGGCGAGCGATTCGGACAGCTGCACGCGGACGTCGACGTCCGTGGCAGAGGCCGCTGCACGGTGGCGCCGTCGTCTCGGGGAGGGGGCGCCATCACCGCGCGCTGGTGGACGAAGCGCTCGCCAACGGTAGATTCGCTCCGCATGCAGGGGCTGTCGCCGACAGGGTGGACTGCAACCATCGGACTCACATGGTGCGCAGCGGGTGGTGGGCTTGGGCAGTTGCAGGTGCGCTTCTCGCGACCGCGGGACACGCGGTCCCGGCGCAGCAACGTCTCCCGGCGGAAGGAGGGGAGACCGTGTCGCTGGGGCAGCCGGGGCACTGGTCGTGGACCTTTGGCGTGTCGACGGGGATCGGGCGCCGCGATGGTTACGGCTCCGGCCTCGCCGAGGGACGCGCCGGCGTGTACCACGAACTGCTCAATCCGGTGCTCGGCGCCGGCGGGTTGCAGCTCGAGGCGTACGACGGGGCCTTCGACACCATCCACAACGGCGGCCTTCGCCTTCGCTTCGTCTCCCCCATCACCGGCATCGCGTTAGGCGTCGACTACAACGCGACGGGGAACCGGCTCCGCCCGATCTTCACGTACGTTCACCCCATCCGGCGCGGGGGGTTGAATCACGACGCCAGTGTGGTGCGGTTCGACGTCATCACCGGCCCCACGCGCGCGCTCATGATCGGCGTGGAGAAGCCGGTCTTTCGCCGCATCCCGCTCGGCTCCAATCGTCCCACGCGTGACCGGGTGCGCCTCAAGGCGCGCCGTCCCCCCAGCGCCCCGCTGCCGAACGCCCCGAGCGAAATCGCCGCACTGCTTGTCACCGCGCGCGATGCCTCACTGGCCATCGGCCGACTGACGGTGCCGTGGCTCGACCACCGCGGCGGTGGTGGCGCGGAGAGCGAAGGGGCGATCCTCGCGCGGCTCGATACGCTCAAGCGCTTCATCGCCGGAACCCAGGCGGGCGCGAACGCCGGTCCCGCGCGCACGGTCGACGGCGAATCGCAGCGCCTGCACCAGGCGCTCGACCGCGCCTTCACCCTGGCCCTCACCCCGGGGGATTCGTCCAACCCGGGGGCGTCGCCGCTCGGACGTACCGTGGGCGACGAGGCGCGTTCGATCATGCTGCGCGAGGTCCTCCTCCCATACGACCGCCTTCTCGGGCAGATCAAGGAGGAAGACACCACGCGCCAGTTCGCCGTCCTCGCACGCGGCAACTTCCTGCGCTGGTTGCTGGTGGGGGCCAAGGTCTCGCGCCCGCAGGCCGAAGCGGCGCTCGCCGTCTTCACCGAATACCTGGAGCTGGCCGAACTGGTGCGACAGGGCGCGCGGCGCGACTGGCGCGAGTCGCGGTTCGTCTGGTTGCCGTTGCAGCTGGCGCTCCTCCCCGGGCAGTACGACAGCCAGGCCGAGCTCGACGCCCTCGTGGCCGAGGCCAGCAACGAGCAGTTCACCGAAGGGAACTCCGCCTCGTACATCATCAACGAGGAGTTCCAGTGGCAGCTCAACCGTACCATCCGCGAGGCGAAGGACTATCACGTCCTGCTCACGCATGACTTCCGCGGCTTCGATGCGAAGGGCGATCCCGACCAGATGAGCTACGCGCACGTGCTGCGCTCGTACTTCGCGGCGCTCACGGCGCGCGTGAAGGCGTACGACAGCACGGGGCGCTTCCCGGTCTACATGATCCTCATCGACGAATGGTTCTACGACGTGAACCGTGCGCGGTTGTGGATGGACCTGCTCGAGGATCCCACCCGGCACGACGTGCACCTGCCGAGGCTCTTTGCGGCGTGGGAAGACTCGTTGCGGCTGGCGCAGGACTCGTTGCGGGCCGCCATCGACGCCTCGGCACTGCTCACGGTGCAACGCCGGCAGTACGGGGAAGGGTGGCTGCGCAACCTGGTGAAGGTCCACGTCAACGTCACCAACTCGGCCGACCCGAGCTACTGGAGCTGGCGCGTGGCGTCGTACTTCCCCATGCCCGATGCGTGGATGCGCGACCACCGGAAGATCGTCTTCTACGACATCTCCGAGGAGGATCCCTACCGGGGCGAGGCGATCTTCACCGGCGCCGGCGTGGGGGAGCACTACGCCAACCTGTCGTGGGAGGATCGCTCGCTCCTCGTGCGCGGCCCCGCGGTGCTGGGCCTCAAGGCGGCGGCGCGCGAGATCCTGCTCAAGCAGGGGATCTCGAACGGCCGCATCACGGCGGTGCTGCAACCCAGGCCGCGCGCCCCCGACTACGACGCGCGCGTCGCGCAGTCCGCCAGCAGCAACCCGCGTTCGCTGCGCGCCATGCAGCTGCACAACGGCACGGGCTTCGACGCCAAGCACGTCAACGTCGCCAAGGCGGTGCTCTACACGCTCATGCCCGCGGGGTCGGTCATCAAGATCCCCGACTCGCTCTGGAACGGGACCTTCTGGGGCTCGGCGCTGCTGGGGTGTGCGCTGCGTGGCGTGCGCGTCCTGGTCATCGCCCCCGCGCTCGCCAGCGCCCCCGCCCGCGCCTTCGGCTCGATGGTGCGTTCGCGCGAGATGCTCTGGCGCCTGTCGAGCGCCGCGAATGCCCTCGCCCCGGAAATCGCCGCCCAGGGGGGGATGCTCAAGGTCGGCCTCTTCTCGTCCACCGTGCGCGTGACCGACATCGCCGGCAAGGCCAAGGCGGTGAAGGAGACGATGGCGGCCAACCCATGGTTGCGCGAGCTGTTCGGCTTTGCTCCCGAGGTCTACCCCGAGCTCGAACGCATTGCCACCACGCTGAGCATTGCCGCGCCGGCGCGCGACAGCACGAACGACTTCGAGTCGAACGGCTACTCGCTCTTGCACCTCAAGGCCAACTTCTTCGCCTCGCGCGAGGCGTGGCGCTTCATGTCGCGCCCGGAGTGGGCCGCCATGATGACCGAGTTTGCCCGGCTGCGGCAGGCGCAGGTGCAACGACGCCCGGCCGCCGTCAGCGCCCTCGCGGCAGAAGCCCAGGCCCAGGGCGACATCGGCGGTGAGGCGCTGCAACGATGGTACGACGAGCTGGCGCTGCCGGACAAGGAACGTGTCGTCTTCTTCACCTTCGTCGGCTCCGCCAACCAGAACGACCGCAGCCTCACGCTCGACGGCGAGGACGCGCTCCTCATTTCGCGCTGGCCCAGCGTGATCGCGTACCTCGACTTCCTCACGCTGGTGGGGCAAAGCATCTGGATCGACGACCCGCGGGAGATCGAAGCGCACCTGCCGCGGCAGGGGGCGATGAAGCGGGCGCTGTCGCACTGGTTCAAGCTGGTGTTCTAGCCGCCGCCGCCGCACATACGGTCGCACGTACGGTCGCCGACCCGGTGTCGACCGGGGGCGCCCTCGCGCCCTCCAACTCCGCGCGTACATTCTCGCCACCTCCCTCCCCACCCTCGTCCGCACCATGCGCACCCTTCGCCTCGCTTCCACCGCCCTGGCCCTGGTCGCCTCCTCCGCCTGCGCCCCGCGCGCCAGCGTGGAGAGCGCACCCAGCGCCTCGGGCGCCGCTTACGACGTCGTCATCGAGAACGGCCGAGTCATCGATGGAACCGGCTCCGCCTGGTTCTACGGCGACGTCGCCCTCCGCGGTGACCGCATCGCCGCCATCGCTCCGCGCGGTGCGTTCCGCACCGCCCGCGCGGGCCAACGTGTCGACGCCACGGGACACGTCGTGTCTCCGGGCTTCATCGACATCCAGGCGCATTCCATCGGGCACTACATGCTGGGCGATGGCAAGGCGATCTCGATGGTGACGCAGGGGATCACCACCGCCATCCACGGCGAAGGATCGTCGTTAGGTCCCATGAACGACAAGCTGCTGGCCGCCGAGGGCGATACGGCGGTTCGTCGGGTCCTGTCGCAGTTCGTGGGGCCGCACGGCTTCGCCAAGTGGCTGGAATACATGGTGGGGCGTGGCGCGTCGCAGAACGTCGGGTCGTTCCTGGGCGATGGCACGGTACGCGTGTACGCCAAGGGGACCGAGGCGGGGCCGCTCACCGTGGTCGAGCGCGACAGCATGAAGGCGATGGTTGCCCGCTCGATGGAAGACGGCGCCTTCGGCATCGCCAGCGCCCTGATCTACCCGCCCAACACCTACGCCAGCACCGAGGAGCTCATCGAGGCGTCCAAGGCGATGGCCCCCTACGGCGGCGTCTACATCACGCACATGCGCAGCGAGGGGGACAAGTTCCTCGAGGCGATCGACGAGGCACTGCGCATCGGGCGCGAGGGAGGGGTCCCGGTTGAGATCTACCACCTCAAGGCGAGCGGCCCGCGCAACTGGCCCAAGATGCCCCTGGCGATCGCCAAGATCGATTCGGCGCGCGCCGCCGGGCAGGACGTGCAGGCCGACATGTACCTCTATCCGGCGGGGGGGAACTCCTTCGCTGCCTGCATCCCGCCCAAGTACGCCGCCGGCGGGCGCCTGCTCGAGAACCTCGGCAATGCCTCGCTGCGCGCCACCATCGTCGCCGAGCTGCACGCCCGGGACGCGGGCTACGAGAACCTGTGCGAGATCGCCGGCCCCGAGAACGTGATGGTCGTCGGCTTCACCAGGCCCGAGCTCAAGAAGTTCGAGGGGAAGCGACTGAACGAGATCGCCTCGGCGTTAGGCAAGGACTGGGCGGAGGCGATGATCGACCTCAACGTCGCGGAGAAGGCAGGGCTGGGCGAGATCCTCTTCCTCATGAGCGAGGAGAACATCCGCCTGCAGCTCAAGCAGCCGTGGATGAAGTTCGGGACCGACGCCGGCTCCGAGGACCCGGCCACCGCGCAGGGGATGACCCACCCGCGCACGTACGGCAACTTCCCGCGCCTCTTCGGGCGCTACGTGCGCGAGCAGAAGGTGATCCCGCTCGAGGATGCGGTGCGCAAGGCGTCGTCGGCCGTGGCCACGCGCCTCAACATCAGCGACCGTGGCGTGCTCAAGGCGGGGCTCAAGGCCGACGTCATCGTCTTCGACCCCAACACCATCATCGACAACGCCACCTTCGAGAAGCCGCACCAGCTCTCGACGGGGGTGCGTGACATGTTCGTGAACGGCGTGGCGGTGCTGCGCAACGGGCAGCACACGGGGGCCAAGCCGGGGGTCGTGGTACGTGGGCCGGGGTATCGGCGTTAGGCGCAGTTCTCGGCGGCGCAGGAACAGCAGAAGCCGGACACGGAGGTTCACGGGGGTTTCACGGAGGGCACGGAGGAAACCACAACACCCCTGTTCTCCTCCGTGAACCTCCGTGTCACGCTTTCCAAGGACCCACCCGGCATGAACGACAAGAACCCCGGCCTCATCAGCCGGGGTTCTTGTTGTTCGTACCTCACGCGCCAACGATCAGCGATTCGTCGTGTTGTCCAGGAACGGCCGGTTGGTCGCCGTGGTCGACGTGATGGTGATGTCGCCACGCGCGCCGATCGTGTACACACGCCCCGCGGAGAACGAGACCGCGGTGCGCGTGATGACGTTCGCCGTCCCGCCGGTGTAGCGCGCGTTCAGGTCGTACGTCCCGTTCGGCAGGGTGACGAACGCTCCTCCCGCCTTGTACGCCACGGCCGCGCCCACCGGCACTTCGGTACCGGTCAGCGTGTTCTTGGCGTACAGCGTCAGCGGGTTCGCGTTGGAGATCGCGTTGACGAACCGCACCGTCGCCTGCGAGAAGTCGATGGTCGCCGGGAAGTTGTCCTCGACGACGAACCCCTCGACCGTCTTGGTCGTGGTGTTGTAGAAGCCACTCAGGTACAGCGAGTAGGCCTTCCCATCCGCGATGGTCGCATTGACGCTGGCGATCGCCAGGTCCTTGTCGACCGTGGCGGCGATCTTCCCGCTCAACGTGTACGGGCCCGGGGCGATGGCAGAGTACAGGCCCCCGGATCCCACGCCACCGTACACGACGCCGGTCGTCGACTCCACGCCGGTCGCCGAGGTGGTGGCCGTCATCTTGGTGGTGTTGGCGTAGAAGTTCACGCCCGGCGCATTCACCCCGAAGTGGAAGAACTTGATGCGCGACGTGGGGAGCGGTCCGGTGATCTCCTGGACGGCGTTCTTGTCACAGGAGGCGAGGACCACTGCGCACAGCAGCGCCACTAACGCTCGATATCGGTTCATGGCGATTTATGGTTGAGTGATCCAGAGCGGCTTCGTGTGGTAGTCCAGCGCCAGCCCGCCAATGGCCTCGAGCCCAGCGCGGTTCCACACATACTCCGAGTTGTACCGCGGGCGGATGCGCTGCGCGATCTTGCCGCCGTTGTCCGGATACAGGTTGGTCGGCGGCGTGAAGCCCGGGTACACCTGCTGCCCGCTGGCCGGATCGATGTCGGTGTAGTTGTAGCGGCGCATGTCCATCCACAACTCGTTATGCCCCCACCCCCACAACGCGATGTACTTCTGCGTCATGATCTGGGTGAGCGTGAGCCCCGCCGCTGACGTCGGGATGATGCTCGGCGCCGCCAGGTAGGCCGCCTTCTCGGCCGGCGTGATCTGCGTCGGGGTCTGCCCGTTGTCGTTGTTGCGGGCGTTCACCCAATCGATGTGCGACGACACGCCTTCGCGATACGCCGCCAGGGCGGTCGCCTTGTCGCCCATCCTGTAGGCGGCTTCGGCCTTGATGAATTGCAGCTGCGCGTACGTCATCACCGCCAGCTTGGCCTTGTCGTCGAAGATGTAGCGCCCCTTCTGCTGCAGCCCGCCGGTGCCGACGTAGCCGTGGAAGTTCATCGGCTGCTGCGCGGCGGCGAGCGCGCCGAAGCCCACGACGTTGATGTCGAGGCCGCGATACACCCCGTCGGGCGCCGGCGCCAGCATGCGGCTCATGCGCGGATCGACCACGCCGCCGGTGTACGTCCCGTTCATCAGGTTCACGACGAACTGCGTCTGGCGGTAGCCGGTCGTGTTCGTCTGGATGTTGCCGCGCGTGCGCCCCCAGAAGTTGATGTCGTCGTTCTGCGTCCCGGGGTACGTCAGGAGCGGGTCGTCGGCATTGCTCGCCAGCGACTTGTTGACCGCCGCGATCACCTCGGCCGGCTTGTAGGCCGCCTTGTTGGAATAGTGATTGAGGTTCATCGCCAGCATGCCGTACGCCAGCTTGAGCCACTTGGTGCGGTTGCCGTTGTAGATCTTGTCCGTGCGCCCGAGGTACGCTGCGTCGACCGCGCCGTCGTTCTTCTGCAGCAGCTCGATCGCCTTGGTGAGCAGGCGCTGGATCTCCTGGTAGGCGAACTCCTGCGAGTCGTAGTTGAAGGTGAACTTCGACTGGTCGATCGCTTCCTTGATGATGATCTCGCCGTGCAGGTCGGTCGTCACCTGCCACCCCCAGGCCTTGAGCACGTAGCCCACGCCCAGCAGGTCCCAGCGCTGTTCCGCCTCGGCCTTGTTCATCATGTCGATCAGGTTCTGCCCCAGCGTCCAGTACACGTCGCGCCACTGCTGCGCGCCGTTGTCGCTGGACGGGTCGTAGCCCATGCGGTCCCAGGTGGAGAGCACCGTGACGCCGCTCGAGAGCGACCATTGCTGCGTGTAGCGCCCGACGAAGCGCCCGTCGAGCTGGGGCGAGGTCGTCATCCAGTGCAGCATCGGCGAGAGGTACAGGTTCGCCGATACCACCTGCGGGGCGTTGGGGTTTTCGTTGACGTCGAGGAAGTCCTTGCAGCCGCTCGACAGCACCAGGAGGGCGGCGAGCGCGCCGATGCGCGTGCGATGCAGGCGCGTGCGATTCATGAGTGTGCGCGTCATGGTCAGAACCCCACCTTGAAGCCGAAGGTGAAGCCACGCGGCATGGGGAAGTTGCCGTAATCGATCCCGGATGCCCCCGATCCGCCCACGGCCGCCGTGTTGCCGTTCACGATGGGGTCGAGCCCCGAGTAGTTGGTGATGAGGAAGAGGTCCGTCCCCGTGACGAAGACGCTGGCGTCCCGCGTGCGCAGGAAGCCCCGCGGGAGCTGGTAGCGCAGCGTGATGTCGCGCATGCGCAGCCAGTTGATGTCCTTCTCGATGAACAGCTCTTCACTGATGCTGGTGTAGAACTGCGTCTGCACCGCCGGGATCACGACGATCGTGTTCTGCGTCGGCGTGGCGCTGTTCTCCTTGCCGTCGCGCAGGACGCCGGCAATCACGCGCGGCTTCTCGCGGTCGAGCGTGCGCTTGCTGAGCCCACGTGCCGTGAGGAACTGCTCCGTCGCGTTGAGGACGTCACCGCCCTTCCGGATGTCGACCAGGAAGTTGAGCGTCCAGCGACGGTGCCGGAACGTGTTGGTGAGGCCGATCGTGTAGTCGGGCTGGCGATCGTAGCCGCCGTCGATGAAGATCGTCGAGCGCAGCGGCAGCCCCGTCGTCGGGTCGATGAGGATGTCGCCCTTGTTGTTGCGCAGGTAGAAGAGCCCCGTGAGGGAGCGCGTCGAGAGTCCCGGCGCCGTCCCGTTGCGCACGTTGCCGAAGAGCCACGTGTCGGAGACGTACGACTCGGGGAGCGCATTCGGCAGCGCCAGCACCTTGCCTCGGGCGCGCTCGAAGTTGGCCTGCACGTCCCACGCGATCATGCGCGTCTCCACCGGCGTCCCGCGCATCGTCACTTCCCACCCCTCGTTGCGCGTGACGGCCCCGTTCAGGTTGAACAGGATGAAGCCCGTCGCGTACGACCCGCGGATGTCGTTGACGATCTGGTCCTTCGTCTGCTTGCGGTACCACGTCACGTCGACACCGAGTCGGTCCTTGAAGAAGCCCAGCTCGGTGCCGAACTCGTACGAACGCGCAAACTCGGGCTTGAGCCCGAGGTTGGGGCCCGTGAAGCCGTAGCCATAGCCGCCGTACGACGTCGTCTTGTACTCCAGCGACGGACGGAAGGCGTACGGGCGCGCGTCCTTGCCCACTTCGGCGTAGCCGCCGCGCAGCCGCCCCGTGAGGTACTGCTTGAGCGACGGGAAGGCGTCGGAGAAGACGAAGGAGCCCGAGATCGACGGGTACATGAACGAGTTCCGCTCCTGCGGAATCGTCGACGTCCAGTCGTTGCGCAGCGTCCCGGTGAGGTAGAGGTAGTCCTTGTAGTTCAGCGTCGCGCTGGAGAAGAGCGAGACCAGGCGGCGCTGCAGGAGCGTCGTGCGGTTGGTGCGCAGGTTCGTGTTGTTGATCGAGACGAAGTTGGGGTCGAGGAAGTCCTGCCCCTTGAGCGCCGCCGTCGTCGACTTGAAGTCCGACACCTGGTTGCCGACCAGCCCGTTGATCGAGAGGTCGCTCGTGATGTCGTAGCGCTCGAAGTTCACCAGCGTCTGCGCGGTGAGGTTGCGCGTGATGTCGTTGGCCTCGTCGAGCACGCCGTTGTACGTGTTGCCGTACACGCTCTCGGGGTGCCGCAGGATGGAGTTCTCGTTGGTGTAGCTGTCCATCCCGATGTTCGACTTCACGTTCACCCACGAGAACGGGGTGGCGATGAGGCCGAGGTTGGTCACGAGGCGCGAGTTCTTCGAGTTGATCCGGTTCTTCCCGACGTTGAAGTACGGGTTGTCCGTCTCACCCGAGGCCGCGGCCGTCGTCAGGCGGCGGCGGTTGCCCGCCGGCGTCAGCCAATCCTTGGCGTTGTCGGTCTGCGGCCAGAGCAGCAGGCCGATGAGCGGGCCGTTGTCGCCCTTGTACGCCTGGTTGTTGTTGGCCAGGGCGTACTGCATCGACAGGTCGGCGCGCAGCCAGCGGTTCACCTGCGACTGCGAGGCGCCGGTGAGGTTGATGCGCGAGTAGTCGGAGTTGGGGACCACCCCTTCCTGCTTGTCGGCCGACATCGCCACGCGGTAGTTGATCCGGTTTTCCGGGGCCGCGCCCGAGAAGGCGAGGTTGTGCCGTTGCGTGAGCGCCGTGCGGAAGAAGCCGTCGATGTTGTCGTAGAACGTGGTGCCGGCAGCGTAGGGCGCACCGAAGTACGAGAAGCCGGCGTTCGACGTGAGGCCATACGTGCGTTGCAGCTCGGGCGTGTTGCGCGTGCTCTCCATCTTGATCGACGACGAATACTCGAAGCCGCCGGTGCCGGCACGCCCGCGCTTGGTGGTGATGACGATCGCGCCGTTGGCCGCGTCGATCCCGTAGAGCGCCGAGGCCTCGGGGCCCTTGAGGACCGTGAGCGACTCGATGTCGTCCGGGTTGATGTCGGCCGCACGGTTGGTGAAGTCGACGCCGCGATTGCTGAAGGCGGTGAGCGACCCCGGGGCGTCGGAAGCCAGGACGCCGGTATTGAGTGTCTTGTTGTCGAGCGGGAGGCCGTCGACGATCATCAGCGGCTGGTTGCTCGACGAAATCGACGAGACGCCACGAATGGTGATCGACGACGAGGCGCCCGGGACGCCGGACGACGAGGTGACCTCGACGCCGGCCACGCGCCCCTGCAGCGCGTTCACGAAGTTCTGGCGCTGCGTCTCGGAGATCGCCGCCCCCTCGACCGACTGCTGCGAGGTGCCGAGCGTGCGGACCTGCGCCGTCTGCCCGAGGGCGGTCACGACCATCGCGTCGAGCTGCGTCGCGACGCGGCGGAGCGTGACGTTGATGACGTCATTGGCGCCGACGGTGCGCTCTTCTGGGGCGTTGCCGATGAGGCGGAAGACGAGGATCTGCCCGACGGCGACGCGGATCGTGTAGTTCCCGTCGACGCGGGTCATGGTCCCCTGGCTCGTCCCCTTGATGATCACGGAGACGGAGCCCATAGGGTCGCCCTGTTCGCTGGTGACTCGGCCGGTGACGGTCCGGGGCTGTGCTGCTTGCGCCTGCGCCGTCGCCGCTCCGACTCCCAGCGGCGCCAGCAACAACGCTGGCATGGCCGCCAAGGCCAGGAGTGCTCGTTTTATCATAGGAGGTGGATGCGGAATCCGGTGGACGGAGAGTGGAGCGCGGACAAGTCGTGGTCGTGCATGCGCAAGGTGTTGGAGAGGAGATGTGGAGGTGCTGAGGCGAGTTAGGATCACCTGGGCCTCGCCCTCCGGCGCGGTGCCCCACGCGCAAGAACGGGGCTCGCCGCACCGTGATCCACGAAGCGCCTTCCGGCCGCCCTTCGGGACGGCAGAAAGGCGCAGAAAAGCGCTCCAACATTCGTGCGAACCCCGAAACGCGTCACCAAAGAACACGCCGCCAGTAGGGACAACTCCCCGATTGACACAGGGCACGACGGTGGGCTGTTGCCCCTGCGCCACGTATCGGCGGCACGAATTGGTCAGACCAGCAGGAATTGCCGGTGCGTTAGGCGTGCTCGGACCGCCCCGGCCACCCCGGCCCCCGGGATTCCGGCCGCGACCGCACCGTCCGAGCTGCCGATACTCCCCAAGGTGACGCACCCGACTGCGCCCCTCGCGCCGGAGCCATCGCCCCAGCCCCGCATCACCCCCGTTCGCCGCGGCTTCCGCCCGCTTCGCGACGCGGTGATGCTGGGCGGGGTCATCGTGCTGGTGGCAACGGTCGGACTCAGCGTCGCCGCATGGCGCGCCCGTCAGGCGCAGCTCGAAGGGGTACGGCACGAGCTGACGCAGCTCGCCACGACCCTCGCCGCGCAGGTCGACGGCGACCTGCATCGCACGATTACCTCGCACCGCCAGGCCTTCACCCCCGAGCACCTGCGCGCGGTCGCGCCGATGCTGCGCTTCCACAAGGCGTCCGAGGACATCATCTACGTCTACACGGCGATTCGGCGCGACCGGCAGATCTACCTCGTCCTGGGGACCGACCTGCTGTATCGCGTCGCGGGCGACACCATCGCCCCCGATTCCATCATGTCGCCGTGGAACGGGAACGACCCCACGTTCCGCTCGGCCTTCGAACGCCAGGTGCCCGTCGTGTCACCGGTTCTGGAGCGCGAGCAGTACCGGAGCTACCTCAGCGCCTACGCCCCCATCCGCGATTCGCGCGGCGACTTCGTCGGCGTGCTCGGCCTCGACATGTGGGTCCGCGACCTCGAACACCGCTTGGTCGCAATCCGCAACGCCGCCATCACCGCGTGGTGCGCCGTCGTCGTGCTGGCGACGCTCGTGGGGATGCTCGCCTATCGCTCGTTAAGCGCGACCGTCGCGGCACAGCGCCGGGAGCGAGAGGCGCTCGTCGAGGCCGAAAGGCGCGCGAGCTGGCCGAGGTGGCGCGTCGCCAGGCGGAGCAACACGCCGCCGTCGCCGAGCAGGCCAGCCTGGCCAAGAGCCGCTTCCTCGCCAACGTGAGCCACGAGATCCGCACGCCGCTCAACGGTGTCATGGGGATGTCGGCCCTGCTCATGGATGAGCACCTCACCCCCGACCAGCTGCAATACGCGCGCATCATCTCCACCAGCGCCGGCGGACTGCTCGAGGTCATCAACGACATCCTCGACTTCTCCAAGGTCGAGGCTGGGCGCGTGGAGCTGGAGGCGCAGGACTTCGCCTTGCGCGATTGCGTGGAAGAGGTCCTCGAGATCGTCGCCCCAAGCGCCAGCGAGCGGGGGGTCGAGCTGGTCTGCCACATGGCGCACGACGTCCCGGCCTTCGTGCGCGGCGATCGCCTGCGATTGCGACAGGTGCTCCTCAACCTGCTCGGCAATGCCGTGAAGTTCACGGAGCGAGGAGAGGTCGAGGTGCGCGTCCACGGGTCCGCCGCGCTCCCCGGCGATGGTGACGAGCGACGGCGCCTCGCCTTCGCCGTGCGCGACACCGGGATCGGGATCAGCGCCGAGGGACAGCAGCGGTTGTTCGCCTCGTTCTCGCAGGTCGATGCGTCCACCACGCGCAAGTACGGTGGCACGGGCTTGGGGCTCGCGATCAGCAAGCGCCTCGTCGAGCTGATGGGCGGAACGATCGAGGTCGAGAGTGCCGAAGGGATGGGGAGTACCTTCCGCTTTGGCGTGGCGCTCGACGCCGCCCACGATCGTGATGCCGGCGCCGCGATGCCGGGCAAGGTGCTGCATCGGCGGCGCCTCCTCCTCGTTGACGACTGCGCGGCCCAACGGCGCGCGCTCGCGGCCCTGGCCGAGTCGTGGGGGCTCGAGGTCGTCGCCTTGTCGTCGGCGGTGGAGGCCCGCGAAGCGCTCTCACATGCTCCGTTCGATGTGGCCGCGATCGATGTCGGATTGCGCGACGCGAATGGGGAGCCGCTGCTCGACGTGCTCGCGCGGGCTGGCGCCACGGGCCCCCGCGCCGTCATTGCCCTGGCGCCACTTTCCTGGCGCGCCGTGAGCGGGGGCGAAGCGCGCTGCGTCGATGCGCGTCGCGTGATCCGGAAGCCGGTGCGGGCGGCGCTGCTGCGCAATGTGCTGGAGGCCGCGTGCCGGGAGACCACGCTCGAGCGGGCTCCCACGCCGGTCAGCACCCCCGCCTTCCCCCTCGACATCGCGGCCCTGCGCTCAGCGGCCCCGGCGCGCACCCGCGTCCTCGTCGCCGACGACAGCCCTATCAATCGTTTCGTCATGCAGGAGGTGCTGCAGCGACTGGGGATCCAGGTCGACCTCGTCGCTGAGGGCGCGGCGGCGGTGGAGGGGGCGGTGCGCGGTCGCTACGCGGTCGTCTTCATGGATGTCCAGATGCCCGGCATGGATGGGCTCGAGGCCGCGCGACGCATCGTCGCCAGCATGCCTAACGCCGATGCACGTCCGCTCATCGTCGGCGTCACCGCCAACGTCACCGACGAGGGGCGGGCGGCCTGTCGCGAGGCCGGGATGGACGACTTCCTCGAGAAGCCGATCGTGGTGGAGCAGGTCGCGGCGGTGCTGCGTCGCGTGGAGGAGCGCACGCGCGCGTCGCGCGGCGCTCCCGCGCGAGGCGTTACTTCCTGACCCCGCGCGCCGAGACCGAGTCGACGATCACGCGCCCGCGCTCGTCGAGCTGGGCGTGGAAGGCGTCGATGCGCTTCACGTAGTCCAGCGTCTCTACGTGCCGCCAGCGCTCCACCTTGGGGGCCACCGACTCGATGCTCGGCCAGCGCCGCGGATCGAGCCCCGAGGTGCGCGCCGTCGTCTGGGCGTTGAGCAGCGTGCGGCGCCCCGCGTTGTAGCTGGCGAAGGTGAAGGTCCGCACGTCGGTGAGCACGGAGTCACCCTCCCAGCGCGTCCACAGCTGCCGGTCGTATGCGATTCCCGCAGCGATGTTCATCTCCGGGTGGTCGATGCGCTTGAGCTCGGGGTTCTTCGAGGCGATCTCGCGAAAGGTCGCGGGCATCAGCTGCATCACCCCGCGTGCCCCCACCTGGCTCCGCGCCTTGGGGTCGAGGTTGCTCTCCGCCATCCCCTGCGCCTTGAAGATCCGCCAGTCGAAGGCCGGGCCGAAGTAGCGCTTGCTGTACTTGCTGAAGGTGTCGTCGTAGCGGTCGGCGGGGGCGCGCCGCTGCGCGCGTGCCGTGCGCGGGGCGAGCGTTGCGAGCGCGCCGAGGGTCAGTACGGCAAGGGACAGTTGCGCAGCGCGCATGTGCCGTGTGTGCCGCTAGTTGAGCGCGCCGCCGATGACGATCGCCACCGCGATGAAGATCGCGGCGATGAAGAGGCCGACCGCGATGTTCCCCTTCTTGAGCTCTTCCTCGAAGTCGACCTTGGGGGTGAGCAGGTCGATGACGCGGTAGGCGACGAACATCATCGCGACGCCGAGGGCGGCGTAGAGGAAGTTGAGGGCGATGATGGACCACTGCATGGAGACATGGGATTCGGGGAACCCGCCAGGCGGTCGATCGAGCGGTGAAGGATGCATCCCCTCACCAGGGAGATGCTAGCACCGATCCGCCGTCAGGCGTCAGGGGGACATCATGCCAGGTGCCCCGCCGCGCCGCTTGCGGCCGGTGGTCCCCGACCGGACTTTCTCCTCCCTCGCGACCAGGACCATTCCGTGTTGCACCATGCGTACCTGCTGCTGACGATGCTCGGCGGCGCGATCGACACGTATCCCCGCCAGCCGGTCGACGTCGAGCACTATCGCTTCGCCCTCACCCTCACCGACTCCACCGATCGCATCGAGGGTGAAGCCACGGTACGCATGCGCCTGCTCGCGGCCGGCCTCACCCGCGTGGAACTCGACCTCGCCGGCGTCACCGCCGCGCGACAGGGGAAAGGGATGGTCGTGCGCGCCGTGTCGAGTGGCGGCGTGCCGCTGGCCTTCACGCACCTGGGCGACCGCCTCGCCATGACGCTCGCCGCTCCGTCAGCGCAGGGGCAGGTGACGGAGTTCGTGGTCCGCTACGCCGGCATCCCCGCCGACGGGTTGCTCATCAAGCCTAACGCGCACGGCGACCGCACCTTCTTCTCCGACGACTGGCCCGACAAGGCGCGCCAGTGGCTCCCCACCATCGACCACATCTCCGACAAGGCGACCATGGAGATGGACGTCACCGCGCCCGCGCACTACCAGGTCATCTCCAACGGGCGGCGCATGGAGGAGACCGATGTATCCGACGGCATGCGCCGCACCGTCTGGCGCGAGTCGGTCCCCATCGCGCCGTGGCTCTACGTGCTCGGCGTGGCGCGATTCGCCGTGCAGCACGTGGGCGACTACAACGGCATCCCGCTCGAGACGTGGGTCTTCCACAAGGATCGCGACGCCGGCTTTCACGACTTTGCCGTCCCGGTGAAGGAGGCGATGGCCTTCTACTCGGAGTTCATCGGCCCCTTCTCGTACGAGAAGCTCGCCAACGTGCAATCCAACTCGGTGAGCGGCGGGATGGAGGCCGCCTCGGCCATCTTCTACAGCGCCGGGAGCGTGACCGGGACGCGAAGTGTGCGGTGGCGCAACGTGATCATCCACGAGATTGCGCACCAATGGTGGGGGAACGCCGTCACCGAGAAGGACTGGAACGACGTCTGGTTGAGCGAGGGCTTCGCCACGTACTTCACCCTGCTCTTCATCGAGCACGCGTATGGACGCGACGCATTCGCCGACGGGCTGCGCGACTCACGCAAGACGGTGATCGACTTCTACGCCAAGCGCCCTGACTACCGCGTGATCCACGAGAACCTGGACGACATGTCGCAGGTGACCACGTCGATGACGTACCAGAAGGGGAGCTGGGTGCTGCACATGCTGCGGCAGCGGATGGGGGACGATCGATTCTGGGCGGGGATCCGGGAGTATCATGCGCGCTACCGCGACGCGAGCGCGTCCACGGACGACTTTCGCCGCGTGATGGAGCGTGCAGCTGGCGAGGATCTCTCCGCATTCTTCCAGCAGTGGCTGTACCGCGGAGGCATTCCGCGGCTGGAGGGGACGTGGCACTGGGATGCCAAGGCGCGAGAGGTGGTGATCGAGGTGCGCCAGGTGCAAGCGGGGGCGCCGTTCGTGATGCCACTGGAGGTAGCGATCGAAGTGCCGGGGGCGGCGGCGCGCGTCGAGCGGCTGCAATTGGGTGGGGCCGTGCGTCGGTTCACCTTTGCAGCTGAACGCGCGCCGAGTGGGGTGACGTTGGATCCGGAGGTGCGGGCGCTGTTCGAGGGGGGGCTGACGCGGCGGTGATGCGAGCAGGCGGCGCCGCGTGCGCGGCGCGCCGCCGCCGGCGATTCACTGGCTGCTGCGCCCCCTCGTAACAGTTACCGCGGCCTCCACCGCGCCCTCGGGCGCCTGACTTCGTCCTCGACCATGTCCCATTCGATTACGGCGGCAGTGGTCAGTTTGGCACTCCTGCTGCCGCCCGCTCTGACCCACGCCCAGCCCCGCCGCTCGGCACCGGGCGAGTATAGCGGCTACTCGACGGCCACGTACGACGGCTATCGCCGCGAGTCGCGCCACGTCGCCATGCGCGACGGCATCCGACTGGCCGTCGACCTCTATCGCCCCACGCGACAGGGGGTGGTGCACGAGGAGCGCCTCCCCGTCGTGTGGACGCACCATCGGTACAATCGCGCCTTCATGCGCGGTGACACGCTCATCGACTACATCAACGGCTTTGGCGCCGGCGTCGACCGTCTCCTGCGCCATGGATATGTGGTGGCGGCCGTTGATGCGCGCGGCGCCGGGGCATCGATGGGGACGCAGCAGGGCTTCTTCATGCCTGACGAGGCGCGCGACGCGTACGAGATCACCGAGTGGCTCGCCGCGCAGTCGTGGTCGACGGGGCGGGTGGGGATGATCGGGAGGTCGTACCTCGGGATCACCCAGCTCTTCGCGGCCAGCCAGGCGCCGCCGCACCTCAAGGCGATCTTCCCGGAGATGTACGTCTTCGAGTGGTATCCCTTCATCTATCCGGGCGGGGTCTTCCGCGACGACTTCTTCACCCAATGGCAGCGCCTGACGAAAGGCCTCGACTCGGGGGCGCGATTCACGTGGGGGCCGCTGCGCTTCGACGGCGTCGCCCCCGTCGATGGTCCCGACGGTCGCCTGCTCCGAGACTCCGCCATCGCGGCGCACCGCGTCAATCGCGACATGCTGGAGATGTGGCGCGGCGTCCCCTATCGCGACAGCCGCGATTCCATCAGCGGGAAGCCCATCCATCAGGAGCGCGGCCCCGCTACCTATCTCGCGCAGATCAACGCGTCCGGGGTGGCGGTGTACGGACTGGCTGGCTGGTTCGACGCTTTCCCGCGCGACGCCCTTCTCTGGCACGAGAACCTGACCGTCCCGCGCAAGCTGGTGATGGGGCCGTGGTTCCACGGGGAGACCACAGGGTTCGACCTCGCCACGGAGCGCCTGCGCTGGTTCGACCACTGGCTCAAGGGCATCGACAACGGGATCATGCGCGAGCCCCCGATTCGCTACTTCGTCATCGACGCGCCGGCGGGCGAGCAGTGGCGCACCGCGCGCCGCTGGCCGATCGCCGAGGCGCGCGCCACGGTGTTCCACTTCGGGGCGCGGTCGCGGGGTGAGACGCCTAACGCCAACGCGCTGGCCCGCGTGCGGGAGGCGGCGGGAGTCGACACGCTGCGCGTCGACACGACGGCGACCGTGGGACCCGCCACCCGATGGGCCGCCACGTACGGCGGCCCGGGCGGCTATCCCGACCTGGCGGCCAACGACGCCAAGGGGCTCACCTACACCACCGAGGCGCTGGCTGCACCCGTCGAGGTCATCGGTCACCCCGTCGTCCACCTCTGGGTGGCGTCGTCGGCAGGCGACGTCGACGCGATCGTCTACCTGGAGGATGTTGCTCCTGACGGGCGCTCGACCTACGTCACCGAGGGGGTGCTGCGTGCCTCGCACCGTCGCCTGGCGACGCCGCCCTATCGCAACTTCGGGCTCCCCTGGCCGCGCAGCCACGCGGCGGACGTCCGCGTCCTGCCGATGGTGCCGACGGAGCTGCAGTTCGACCTCCTCCCGACAGCGAAACGATTCAAGGCGGGCCATCGCATCCGGATCACCGTGCAGGGGGCCGACCGCGACACCCACGTGCGGGTCACGCACGGAGCGCCGACGGTGCTCGTGTACCGCGACGCACGGCACCCGTCCCGCATCGTCCTTCCCGTGGTGCGATGAGGGGCCGCGCGCCTAACGGCATCTGGTAGCAGGTGTATCGCTCGGCGCTGTCGGCGACCGCCAGCAGCCCTCCCCCAGTGGCGGCACACACCGCGAAGCCCCGGCCCCGTCTTTCCGGCGTTCGTCCCTGAGGCCTTGCGGGCAGGGTGGCGGGTGCGACTTGTTTCCTCATCCTCTCACCGTGCCTCCCCCATGCGACCCTTCGTTCGGCTCCTCCTCGCGACCCTCGTCCTCGCCCCCGCCTTCTTCGCGCAGGGGCTCGTCGCGCAAACGCCGCAGCGCGCCGTCCTGGTCACCGGCGCCAGCTCCGGCATCGGCCGCAAGATCGCCGAGCGGCTCGCCACCGAGGGGTTCTACGTGTATGCCGGCGCCCGCAAGGCGGAGGACATCGCCGAGCTGTCGAAGATCCCCAACATGAAGGGAATCCGGCTCGATGTGACCTCGGCGAACGATCTCGCGGCGGCGGTGACGCTCGTCGAGCGCGAAGGGCGCGGGCTGTACGGCGTGGTCAACAACGCCGGCATCGCCGTGGGCGGGGCGCTGGTGTCGACCGAGGAGAAGGAGCTGCAGTCGGTACTCGACGTGAACGTCATGGGGCCGTGGCGGGTGACCAAGGCCTTCGCGCCCATGCTCATCGCCTCCAAGGGGCGCGTCGTCACGGTGTCGTCCATCTCCGGCATCCTCTCCGGCCCGCTGCTCGGCGTGTACTCCATGAGCAAGCACGCCATCGAGGCGTTCGGCGATGCGTTAGGCGCGGAGATGGCGCCGATGGGGGTGACGTCGTCCCTCATCGAACCCGGCAACTACAAGTCCGACATCGGCCGCAACACCATGGCGCAGGCGCAGGCGGCGGCCGACCGGGCCAAGGGGACGCCGTTCGAGGCGGCGATGCAGGGCTTCGTGCGCGCGATGGGGAACTACGACAACTACCCGGAGCCCGACGACGTGGCCAAGGCGGCGCTGCACGCCTTCACGAGCGTGAAGCCGCAGCCGCGTTACATGGTGGTGCCGGCGGCGGGACAGGCGGCGGTGACGATCCGGAAGGCGATGGACGAGCTCGTGCAGCTCAACCACGGGCACCAGTTCACGTACGATCGCGAGGCGCTGGTGAAGATGCTGGATGAGGCGCTGGCCAAGGTGGCGAAGTAGCGCATGACCCGTTCGGCGCCGTCCCGACTGTCGCTCCCCGTCCTGGTCGCGGTCGCCTGCCTCAGCGCAAACGCTGGCGCCGCACCCGAATCGGCGGCGCCCGCGACGGCGCAGGGGGCGGAACTCACCGTCTCCGCCAACGTCCACGTCAGCGCCACGCGCCCCTCGTCGCCGTTCAACGAGGTGGTCATCGCGGCGCATCCCACCGACGCGCGCCGCCTCCTCGCCTGCTCGATGCTCGAGCCGGAGCCTAACCGGCGCGTGAAGTCGGCCGCGTGGATTTCCGCCGACGCGGGACGCACCTGGTCGGCGCCGATCGTCACCACCGCGCACTGGGCCAACGACCCGACCTGTGGCTGGGCCGCTGACGGCACCGCGATCTTCACGCACAAGGTGAATGACGGCACGCCCACCCCCGCGGGGAGCGTCAACTCCGACCTCGACTACCTGGGGCTCGAGCGATCGCGCGATGCGGGGCGCACGTGGCTCCCCATGGTCAGGGGACCGCAGGTCAACGACCGCCCGTTCATGGCGATCGATGGCACGAACGGCGCGCTCTACGTCGCGTACAACGGACACCTGCACGGCGAGGAGCCGCGGCATGACAACGCCAGCTTCCGCAACACGGTCGCCCTGATTCGTTCCGACGATGGCGGCGCGACCTTCGGTGCGCCGGCGCAACGCGCCCTCATGGACCAGACCGCGTCCGCCGGGAGCAACGCGGGGATGGACGGGGTCGTGATCCTCCCCGACGGTTCGATCGCGGTGCTCTACACGCACATGACGCTCGCCGAACAAGGGAAGGGCGAGACCGCGTCGCCCACCGGCAAGCCGACCGTGGTGGGCAGCGCCCTGATGCTGGCCCGGTCCACCGACGGCGGTCGCACGCTCGCCCCGCCGACCCTCGTCGCCCGCGTCCACAGCGGCTACAACCTCGCGCACGCGCGCGGCATCACCGGCACCATCGCCGTCGACACGAGTCGCGGCCCCCATCGCGGGCGCCTGTACGTGACCTGGGCCGACTTCGCCTCGGGGCGCGGGGAGATCCTGCTCACCTCCTCCGACGACGCCGGCGCCACCTGGTCGCCCCCGCGCCCCGTGAACGACGACGCCGGCACTCGGCTGCCTAACGGCGGACCCGATCACTCCATGGCCACGATCGCCGTGAACGGCGCCGGCGTGGTGGGCGTGCTCTGGTACGACCGGCGCGAGTTCCCTGCCGCCGAGGGCTATCGCCCGCGCTTCGCCGCGTCGCTGGATGGTGGCGCGAGTTGGAGCCCGAGCGTTGCCGTCTCCACGGCCCCCAACGCCCGCGCCGCGCAGCAGGGGCCCGACTATCTGCCTAACGGAGGCGACACGGCGGGACTCGCCGCAGCCGCCGATGGCCGCTTCCACGCCCTCTGGATCGACAATCGCACGGGCGTCCAGCAGGTCTGGACTGCGGCGATTACTGCAAGGGCGCGCGGGCGCTGAGCCGCGCGGATCGCCGCTGGCAGGTCCCGTTAGGTAGTGGCGGGCGTTCGCCCGCCGAGTCGGCCGAGCCGCCCCACGAAGTCGTCGAGCGCCGCCGTCAGCTGCACAGCGGCTCCCTCGCTCATCGCCTCGCCCAACTCGAACTGCGAGCCCCGAATGGCGATGACGAAGGTTTCGGGGACGGGGTCGCCGACTACGGCGCGATAGGTCTGCAGCAGCGCTGCGGGGGAGAGGGCGTGCGTGGTGAACGCCACGTCGTGCGCCGCCACCACCGGGCGCACGGCATAACCCGGCGCCCCCGCCTCGGTCGTGGCATCGACGAAGTACACCTGCTCGCGCCCCCGCAGGTCGAGCGCGTGCTCCACCTGCAGCTGGAAGTCGGTCAGCACCTCCACTTCGCCGCACGCGATGGCATCGGCGCAGCGAAGCTCGAGGCGGCGCACGAACTCGGGGCCAAGCGCGTCATCGCCGCGGGACGGGTTCCCGTAGCCGAAGACCAGTACGGGCGCCGTCATCGCGCGCACCCCCTCATGGCGCGTTGCGCGTGACCCGATCGACCAGCGCGCCTGCGGCGTCGCGCAGTTCGACCACCAGCGGCATCTGCCCCAACGCGTGCGTGGCACACGAGAGACAGGGGTCGAAGGCCCGGATCGCCACCTCGATGTGGTTCAGCAACCCCTCGGTGACCGTCTGGCCGTCGATGTACTCGCGCGCCACCGACCGCACCGCCTCGTTCATCGCCTGGTTGTTGTGCGTCGTGGAGACGATGAGGTTGCACATCGTCACCAGGTCCTGCTCGTTGACCTCGTAGTGATGGATCAGCGTCCCGCGCGGCGCCTCGATGATCCCCACCCCTTCACCGGTGCGCACCCCGCCCGCCATCAGCGTCTCGCCGCTCAGGTCATCGTCGTGCAGCATCTCGCTGATGACCTCGGCCGCGTGCAGGAGCTCGATGAGGCGCGCCCAGTGATAGGCGAGCGGCGCGTGCACCACCTCGCCGTTGTGCGCATCCTTGAAGTGCCGACGCTCGGCCTCGGCCAGCGGCGTGTGAATGAAGTCGCAGTTCTGCACGCGGGCCAGCGGCCCCACCTTGTACCACCCCCGCTCGGGACCTAGCGCGGTGAGGTAGGGGAACTTCATGTACGTCCACGGCTTCACCTCTTCGGCGATGTGCCGCCGGAAGTCGGCCGGGGCGATGTGGTCCAGGAGGATGTTTCCGTCCGCATCGCGGGCGCGCAGCGTGCCGTCGTAGAACTCGAGGCGCCCGTCGGCCCCAACCAGCGAGAGCATGTTGGAGCGGAAGTGGCCAAACGAGGCATAGAGGGCGTGGTGCTGGCGATGCAGCGCCTTCACCAACTCCAACCCCTCGCGTGCCCACGCGATGATCTGCGGCATCTCCTCCAGCATCGCCAGCCGCTCGGCGACCGTCACCGCGCGGTTCACCCCGCCCGGGACCGACCCCGTCCCGTGCACGCGCTTGCCGGCCGTGATGCGGATGATCTCCTGCCCAAACTTCCGCAGCAACACGCCGTGCGTCGCCAGGTCGGGGAAGGCCGCGGCGACGCCGACCACGTTGCGCTTCGCCTTGTCGCTGTCGAAGCCGAAGAGCAGGTCCGGGGTCGACAGGTAGTAGAAGTGCAGCGCGTGCGACTGCAGCATCTGCCCGTAGTGCATCAACCGCCGCACCTTGTCGGCCGTCGGCGTGAGCTGCGTGGCCCCGACTACGACGTCGAGCGCCTTCGACGCCGCCAGGTGGTGGCTCACCGGGCAGATGCCGCACAGCCGCTGCACCATCACCGGCACTTCCCAGTACGGGCGCCCCTGGATGAAGCGCTCGAAGCCGCGGAACTCGACGATGTGGAGCCGCGCCTGGTGCACGTGCCCCTCGTCGTCGAGCAGGAGCGTCACCTTGCCGTGCCCCTCCACGCGCGACACCTGCTCGATGGCGATGCGCCGCGTGGGCTTGTCGGTGCGTGAGGTCTCGAGCGAAGTCATGAGGCGTCAGTCATAGTGAATGAGGCCGTGCCCCAGGTGCGGCGTGCGCCCGGCGATGATGTCGGTGAGCAGCGCCCAGATGGCGTCGGCCGACGGCGGGCACCCCGGCAGGGAGTAGTCGATGCGCACGACGTCGTTGATGGGGTGCACCTGGTCGAGCGGGAGCGGCAACTCGGGATCGTTAGGCACCACGTCGTACACCGACGCCAGGCAGTCGCGCACGTCCAGGTGGTTGCGCTGCGCCGGGAGCCCGCCGTTGATGGCGCACGCCCCCACCGCCACCAGCACCTTGCACTGCCGCCGGAACTCCCGCAGCACCGTCACGTTCTCGGCGTTGCACAGCCCCCCTTCGATGAAGCCCAGGTCGCAGGGGCCGCACTGCTTGATGTCTGTGAGCGGCGAACGGTCGAACTCCACCAGCTCGAGGAGCGGGAGGATGCGTTCGTCGATGTCGAGCAGCGACATGTGGCAGCCGAAGCACCCCGCCAGCGACGTCGTCGCGATCCGCAGCTTCTTGGCCGGTACCGTCACGGTTCCCCCTGCGCCGGCGTGGCGTCGATGGGCGCGAGGTCGTACGTCCGTTGCCCGATGGGGACCGAGAAGGCGCGCCCGCGCTTCAGGATCACCCCCACCGGACAGACCGCGACCGCCGTATCGGTGATCGCGATCGACGTGTCGACTAGCTTCCCCGATTCGGCGTTCACGATGAGGTGCTTGTGGATGCCGCGCCCCGAGAGGGCGAAGACGTGCCGCCCGTCGATGTCGGCCGAGGCGCGCACGCACAACTCGCACAGGATGCAGCGATTGAAGTCGAGCACCAGGTCGGGGTGCGAGGCGTCGACCGGGCGATCGGGGAAGAGCTGCGTGAAGTGCAGCGTCTTCACCTCCAGCTGGTAGGCCACCGCCTGCAGCTTGCAGTCGCCGCTCTTCTCGCACGATGGGCAGAAGTGATTCCCCTCGACGAAGAGCAGCCGCACGATCTCGCGCCGCAGCGCCCGCACGTCGGAGGTCTCGCTCTCGACGGCGAGTCCCGGCTGCGCGGGGAGGGTACACGAAGCGCTGAAGCGCCCGTTGGCCCGCACCATGCACACCCGGCAGCTGCCATGCGGGCGAAATTCGGGGTGCGCGCAGAGGTGCGGCACGTAGTGCCCGCCGCGAGCGCCGCCTGCAGGACCGACTGGCCGGCGGTGAAGGGGATCTCCTCCCCGTCGAGCGTGAAGGTGTTGGTCACGGGCCCTCCAGGTGCGCATGTGCGTCGTCGCGCCCGGTGATCGCCCGCGCCGGCGCCAGCGCCTCATCGAGGTCGAACGTGGGCGAAAATTCGAGCGACAGCAGGCGCCGCTCCAGCGTCGGCCGGAACTTGTCGTAGAGTGCCAAATAGGGATTGCAGGCCGTGTGCCCCAGCCCGCACTGGCTCCCCTCGCGCATGAGGTTCGCCAGGCGCCGCGCAATGCGCACGTCGCGCCCCGTGCCGCGCCCCTGGGCGATATGGTCCAGCGACCGCGCCAGCTGCGTCGTCCCCACGCGGCACGGGGTGCAGAAGCCGCAGCTCTCGTGGGCGAAGAAGTGCGTGAAGTTCGTCACCACGTCGAGCAGGTCGCGGTCGGCCCCGAACACCATGAAGGCCCCCGCCGACGGCACATCCTCGAACGAGAGGCGGCGCGAGAACTCGTGCGGGGCCAGCAGCGTCCCCGACGGCCCGCCGACCTGCACCGCCTGCACGTCGTGCGCCCCGCAGGCGTCCAGCACCACCTGCACCGGCGTGCCTAACGGGTACTCGTACAGCCCCGGGCGCTCGCAGTCGCCCGACACCGAGTGGATGCGCGTCCCGCTCGACTGCGCCGTCCCCACCGAGGTGAACCAGTCGCCGCCGTGCTGCGCCACCAGCGACGACAGCGCGAACGTCTCGACGTTGCTCACCACCGTGGGTTGCTGCAGGTAGCCGTGCGTGACCGGGTACGGCGGGCGGTTGCGCGGGATCCCGCGCTTTCCCTCGAGCGATTCGATCAGCGCCGATTCCTCGCCGCACACGTACGCCCCCGCCCCCATGAGCACCGCGATGTCGAAGTCGAAGCCGCGGTGCCCCAGCAGGTCGCGCCCCAGCAGGTGCGCGCGGCGGCGCGCCAGCAGCGCCGCCTCGATGGGGGCCTGCAGGTGCAGGTACTCGGCGCGCAGGTAGATGAAGCCCTGCTGCGCCCCGATCACGTGGGCGCAGATCGTCATCCCGTCGAGCACCAGGTCGAGCTGCGGGCCCAGCAGGGCGCGGTCCTTGAACGTCCCCGGCTCGCCCTCGTCGGCGTTGCACACCACGAAGCGCGTGGGCCCCGGGGCGGCCTTGGCGGCGGCCCACTTGTCGCCGGCCGAGAAGCCGGCACCGCCGCGACCGCGCAGGCGCGAGCGCTTGAGTTCGGCCAGCATCCCATCGGCGCCGCGAGCGAGCGAGGCGCGCAGGGCATCACCCGGCGCGATCGTGGCGGAGAGCAGTCGGTCGCGCCGCTGGATCACGTTGCTGAGCGTGAACAGCTCGGCGGGCCAGTGCGGCAAGGCGGTGCGCGTCTCGATGAGCCGTGCGATCTGGTCGATGCGCGTCTCGGTGAGCCGGGCGATCGCGCGTCCGTTCACCAGGAGCGCCGGCCCCTGCTCGCACAGCCCGGTACACGAGGTGAGTCCGACGCTCACCCGACCGTCCGGCCGCATTTGGTCCGGCGGGACCCGCAGCGCCTCGCAGAGCCGCGTCCTGAGCTCCGCGTACCCGCGGAACTCGTCGATGATGCAGTCGGAGAAGAGGACGCGGTACTCGCCCTGCGGTGTGGTCGAAAAGAACGAGTAGAAGCCGGCCACCCCTTCCACGCGAGCGCGTGGCAGGCCCAGGTGGCCGGCGAGCTCGGTGATCACCGCTGGGGAGATCCAGCCGTTCGATTCCTGCACGTCGCGCAGGATCTGCACGAGCCGCGTGGGGTCGTGCCGGTGCCGTTCGAGCAGTGCGACGAGATCCAGACCCGCCATGAGACTTTGCTGCCGTTCGGGAGACAGGTGGGGCGCGTGGAATGCCTACTGCGAGAATCGGCATCTGGTGCGCCCAAAGCTGTCGGGGATAGCGGAAGCGGACCGGAGTGTGACAGCCTACAGTCGTGTCACCGCGGCGCGCGCTGGCGGTCGCGTCACGAGTCGCCCCCTGACTGATCCCCACTCCCGCCCGTACCCAACGCGCTATCCTGCCCCGCCGTCCTCCCCATGCACCCGCCGGAAGTACGCGGCCAGGTCGATCACCAGCGGCTCGCCCCCCTCGCGTGGTGTCCACGTCAGCGAGTCGAGGAGGACCTCCGGCGCGTCGTCCCCTGGGCGCCAGCGCTCCACGAAACGATTGGCCGGGTCGACGATCCAGTACTCCGGAACGCTTTGCGATTGATAGAGGTGGCGCTTGCTGTGGCGATCGGCGCGCGCGGACGAAGGGGAGAGCACCTCGACGGCAAGGATCAGCCGATGCACGTCGTCAAGACGTGCCGGCTTCCGTCCACCGATGAAGGGAACGACAAAGACGTCGGGCTGGACGACGCGATTCGGTGAGAACCGCACCTCCGCCGGGGCGATGATGCAGTGGAGGTCGTTCCGCCGCGCGTACGGGGCAAGGAGGAGAAAGAGCTCCCCCACCGCGTCCTGGTGCAGCCACGACGGCGCCGGCGTCACCAGCAACTCTCCGTCCACCACCTCGTACCGGTTGCCGTCGTCCGGCAAGGCACGCAGCTCGTCGACGGTCCAGTCGCGGCGCGAGCGGTCGGGAAGGAGCGGCGGTAACGCGGGCATGGCCATAGCGTACGCTCGGCGCAGTTAGGGGGGCAAGGGGGCATCCCGCATGATCAGGTGTCCCCAGCGCCGACACGTTACCGTATTCGCGCGAGTGCCATCAGACTATTGCGTCGCCTCCCCGTGTACGCGCCGGAAGTACGCGGCCAGGTCGATCACCAACGGCTCCACCTCCTCGCGCGGCGCCCACGCGAGCGACTCGACCAGGATCTCCGGCGCGTCGTCCCCCGGGCGCCAGCGTTCGACGAAGCGGGCGTCGGGATCGACGATCCAATACTCGGCGACGCCTTCTGATTGGTACAGGTAGCGCTTCCTGTAGCGATCAGCGCGCGCGGTCGAGGGGGAGATGACCTCCACCGCGAGCACGAGGCGCTGGACATCCTCGAAGCACGTCGCCGGCCTGGCGTGCACCAGTGGGACCACGAACACGTCAGGCTCGACGCTTCGGCGCTGCGAGAAGGCCACTTCCGCTGGGGCGATGAGGCATTCCAAGGCGAGCTGCTCCGCATGCGGCGCGAGGAGCCGGGCGAGATGGAAGGCCGCCCGCTGGTGTGGCCACGACGGCGCCGGCGTCACGAACAATTCCCCGTCGATGACCTCGTAGCGATTCCCGTCGTCGGGAAGGGCACGCACTTCGTCGACGGTCCAGTCGCGGCGCGAGCGGTCGGGAAGGAGCGGCGGTAACGCGGGCATGGCCATAGCGTACGCTCGGCGCAGTTAGGGAGGCAAGGGGGCATCCCGCACGATCAGGTGTCTCCAGCGCCGACACGTTACCGTATTCGCGCGAGTGCCATCAGACTATTGCGTCGCCTCTCCGTGCACCCGCCGGAATAGCGCCGCCAAGTCGATCACCAGCGGCTCCACGTCCTCCTGCGGCGTCCACGCAAGCGACTCGACCAGGATCTCCGGCGCGTCGTCCCCCGGGCGCCAGCGTTCGACGAAGCGTGCGTCGGGATCGACGATCCAGTACTCGGGGACGTCTTCCGATTGATAGAGGTGGCGCTTCCTGTAGCGATCGGCTCGCGCAGAGGAGGGGGAGATGACCTCCACCGCGAGCACGAGGCGCTGCACCTCCTCGAAGTGCGTCGCGCGACGTCCGTCCATTCGCGGCACTACGAAGAGGTCTGGTTCGACGCTACGGCGAGGGGAGAACGCGACTTCGGCTGGCGCGATGTAACAGTCGAGCGCGCAGCGGTGTGCGTATGGTCGCACGAGAAAGAGGAACTCCATCGCCGCCTGCTGATGCAGCCACGACGGCGCCGGCGTCACAAACAACTCCCCGTCGATGACCTCGTAGCGATTCCCGTCGTCGGGAAGGGCACGCACTTCGTCGACGGTCCAGTCGCGGCGCGAGCGGTCGGGAAGGAGCGGCGGTGACGCGGGCATGGCCATAGCGTACGCTCGGCGCAGTTAGAGGGGCAAGGGGGCATGACACACGTTGGCGCATGCCCACCGCTCGAGACGTACCTTTTTCGCGCCGCTGGTGACGAACGATTGCAGAGCGCCCTACTGGCTCGCCTCTCCCAGCACATCCCACCGAGGCTCCCTCCACCCCGGCACGACCGTTGGACACGCCGCCCCCGGCCGCGACACCACCGTCGTGAACGAATCGCCGCCGTCGCCGTAGCGCAGGTCGAACAGCGTCACGTCGCCGTTGGCCGAGCGCGACCAGATGGGGACGCGGATGAACTCGAGCGCCGCCGCTACCTCGCACCGCTCGGCCGCCAGCGCGCGCAGCTCCGCCACCGGCGCAGACCACTGGCGTCCCCAGGCGATGGAAGGCGAATCGCTCCGCCCCGTCGCCGTCGACCCGTCAGGATCTCCACGTCCCACCACACGACAGGCGCCTGCCGAGCGAAGGGCGGGGATGGGTGCGACGGTCGCGGTGGTCGCCGAGTAGGTGCCGGCGTTCTCGGTGACCACGATCGCCGTCAGGCACAACACATTCCCCGGCGCCGGCGTCAGCACCACATCGCGCAGCGTCGCGCCAACCTCGCGCTCCACCGCGCGCCGCCCTAACGACGATCCGGTGAAGAACATCGCCTCCAGCGCGAGCCACGCCGTGATCGCCACGGATGCCCGCCGCGCAGCCGGCACCTTCCAGCTCACCGCCAGCCAGGCGAGCGCGCCGGCCGTGAGCACCGCCGCCACGCCGTCGCCCACCATGTCCACGCGCCACGCCGCCACGAGTATCGTCAGCAGCAACGCCGCGCTGAGCAGGCGCCCGGCGATGCTCTTCGCGATGAAGACCAGTGGCGCCAGCGCCACGATCCAGAGCCACGGTTCGACGATGAAGACCGCGTCGCCGTAGATCCAGCGTGAATCGATCGGCCACCACGGATGCACGCCGTAGTTGTTGGTGTAGTCGAGGGCGATGTGCGAGAGCGAGGCGGCGAACGCCAGGGCCAGCAGCGTGCGGGCGTAGGGCGGGGCACGCAGTGAGCGGCGCAGCGCGAGCGTCAGCCCCCACGCGGCCAGGGCGGCCAACACGGTGAACAGGACCGTGTGCGTGTGGCCGCGGTGGTGCAGCAGGTAGCCCAGCGGGCCGATCCCCATGCGCTCGCCCGAGTAGGTGATGTCGAGGTCGGGGAGTTCGGCGAGGACGATGCTGAGGGTGAAGGCGGTGCGGCGGAAGGTCGTGGTGCTGGTGCCTTGGCCGCGGCTGGCACTGGCGGCGAGGGCGGGGGCCACGCGTTGGCAGGCGGCGGCGGCGAGCAGGGCGCCGGCGAGGGCGTGGGTGATGTTGTCCATGAAGGGAAGAACGGATGAGTCGGGCGCTGGGGTTCAACCGGACGGGCTCGCGGAGGCGTCGCGGCGCGCTTTGGATGACGCACGGAATGAAACGATGAGCGCGCATGGTGTCGAACCCGCGATGGTCGGGAATGCACCCTGTCGCGCGCTGCGCCCGTCCCCGCCTGCCCCACCCTTGCGCCCTCGGCGCCGCCGAGCCGAACGTATGTCCATGCCTGCCGCCGTCGATCGATACTACACGCGGGACGAAGTGCTCGTCCTCCCGGACGACGGGAATCGCTACGAGCTGGTGTACGGGGAACTCCTGGTGACCCCGTCGCCCGCCGTCTCGCACCAGCTGGTGGTCGGACGACTGTTCGCGGCGCTCCACGCCTACGTCGAGCGGCATGCGGTCGGCCGAGCGTTCGTCTCGCCGGCCGACCTGTCGTGGGGGCGGGAGGACATCATCGTGCAACCCGACATCTTCGTGTTGTCGCCGGGCGATGTGCGCGAAGACAGGTGGGAGCGGTTGCGGCACTTCGAACTGTTTGTCGAAGTGCTCAGTCCATCCACGGCGCGCTATGATCGCTTCACCAAGCGCCGCCTGTATCAGGAGATGCGGGTGCCGCTCTACTGGGTGATCGATATCGGTCGTCGGCGCGCCGAGGTGTGGACTCCTGAGGCGACGATGCCGATGTATGAGGAGGAGCGGGTGCGGTGGGAGCCGGCGGGGGCGGGGGAGGGGATGGTGATGGAGCTGGCGGAGTTGTTCAGGGCGTAGGGGCGACCGAGTTTCGTCCGTCGCAGGCCTTTCGCAACATCGGATCCGCAAGGGGAGGGGGGAGATGATCGGGAGGGCCACATGAAGACTCCACGTCGCCGCGCCTCGCGCGGCCGCTCCGTCCGACGCCCGGCGCCTCCCCTGTCGCCCGACATGGACGAGCTGCTCTCCCTACTGATCGAGGTGCGTGGGACCCCCGAAGCGCTCGGAGTCTGGCGCGAGATCCGCGAGCCGATGGAGCACGGCATGTCGTGGCGCGACGTGGAGCCGGTGATGCGGATGATCCAGGCCTTGAGCGACGCCGGCCTGTTCTCGGGCGACGAGCGCTTCTTCCTGCTGGCGAGCGTTGGAGAGTCGGTGCTGCCGACGCGGGCCCGCGAGGATCCGCGCTTCGACGAGGTCGAGCGCGCCATGGACGCGGTGCGCGCAGCGCACGGTCTCACCGACGAGGAGGAGTGGTTTCTCGACGAGTCACCGGCGGAGTATCAGGCGCTCGCCGGCGAGTGGGACCGTATTGCCGACACGCAGATGGCGGCATGGTTCGCGTCGCTAGGCGAGCGCGAGATGGCGTGGCTGGTGTTGCACAACACGTTGGAGTTCGAAGCGCGCTATGAGGAGGGGCGTGTGGAGTTGAGGGGGGAGGACCTCGAATGACCGCACCGATCGATTCCGACGCGCCCTACTCCCCATGCACCCGACAAAAGAACGCCGCGAGATCAATCACGAGCGGATCCGCTTCGCGAACCGGTTGCCAGGCGATCGAGTCCGTCAGCGTCTCGGGGGTCTCCTCGCCCGGGCGCCAGCGCTCGATGTATCGATTGGCGGCGTCCACGATCCAGTACTCCGGTATCCCCTCAGACTGGTACACTCGCCGCTTGACGTGATGGTCGGCGCGGGCGGTTGAGGGGGAGAGGATCTCCACCGCCAGCACGAGCCGTCCGACGTCTTCGAAGCGCGAGGGGGGGCGACCTTGGACCGTGGGGACGACGAACACGTCAGGCTCTACCACGCGCCGTGGGGAGAAGGTCACGTCGGCGGGGGCAATCATGCACTGGAGCCCATGCCGCTCCGCATAGGCCTTGAGGGTGACCGCGAGCTCGAGGGCTGCATTCTGGTGCCGCCACGTCGGCGCCGGCGTCACCAGCAACTCTCCGTCCACCACCTCGTATCGGTTGCCGTCGTCCGGCAGCGCGTTGCGCTCCTCGGCCGTCCAGTCGCGGCGGGAGGTATCCGGAACGATCGGCGAAGACGCAGGCATGGCCATAGCGTACGCTCGGCGCAGTTAGGGGGGCAAGGGGGCTTGAGGCAAGCGCTCGCGGTACTCCCGACTGGCCGGACCACCTGCTGAACGTGTCGCAGGAAGCTCAATGCCGCGGATCGCCGGCTCGCGGCGAGGCGGTCCCGATCGATGCCGCGTCAGCCGTCCTCGAGCTTGCGGCCGAGTTGCCGAGCCTGGCCGATGACTCCGACCAACCCCTCGCGAATGTCGGGCACCACTTCGTCGAGCGGAGGTGCCTCGATTCGGTTGCGACTCACGAACGCCTGCCACTGCGCGCGCTTCGCCGGATCGTTCACGAACGCGTCAGCCAAGCCAGCGGGCACTTCGCCGGGCACCGCCGTCCTTCGCCGCTCGAAGGTCGCCGCGATCGCGCTCGCCAACGTTCGGCCATTCATGGCTTGTTCGCGAAGCAGCGCCCACACATCGAAGTAGTCCTTCATTCGACTGTTGCGCGTCCCAAGCATCACCATGGCGTGAAGCTTCTCCGCGACCACCGTCTCGCGCGGGTACGCACGCAGCCTGGGCCGTGGTGCATCGAGAAGGCTCGGATAATCGAGCCACTGCGGCGCCGGCGTGATGGCGTCACCAATGCCGATGTCGACCTGGATGACGAGTCGCGCGGCGCCGAGTCGCGCCTGCAGCGTAATGCGTCGCCCACCGTACGTGTCCTCGTCGCGGATCGGTGACAGCGCGACCGACGCCGGAAGGAAGGTCACGGCGTCGGGCGTAGCCTCCACGTCGCAGATCTCCTGGAAAATCGCCAGCAGCGCTTCGTCGGACAGATCGCCGAAGCCCAACAGGTCGGCATCCCTCGTGGGGCGAAGTGTCTCGCCGAGCCAGGCGAGGATCAGCAACGCGCCCTTGAGCACGAAGCGTTCGCCGTAGGGCGAACGTGACAGCCGATAGAGGAACCGTTCGACCGCGTATCGCGTCAGTGCGAGGTTCGGATCGACTCCGATCGCCTTCGCGTGGCGCGCGAGCCGTGCCTGCACCGAGCGAGCGAGGCCATCGCGCACCGCCGTCATGCCGTGAGCGCCTCGAGGTACGGGCGCATCACCCGCTGCACTCGGCAGATCGCGGCAAATCGGTCGAGGTCATCCATCGTGAACCGCCGCATCCGCCACGCCTCGCGCAACGCCTCCAGTGCCACGTCGAGGCCGATCTTGTTCCGGTACTTGAAGCAATCGGCGATCGTCTTCGCCACGCCGTAGACGCTCACTGTCCTCCCCTCGATCGTACGACGCTCCACCCCTTCGGTGAGCGCCGGTCCGGTGAATCGTACGATGCGCAGCGGGGGATAACGCAAGGCCGGCTTCCATGCGCGGCGATCGAGCGCCATCCAGACCTCGGACGGCAACTGCGTGCCGATCCCGTGGAACTGGAGGGCGGAGAGCAGGCAGATGACCCCGTGCGGAACCGTCGCCGAGGCGACGGCGAGGGCGTGGTGCTCGGTCACCATCTTCGAGGGCTGCCGATAGAGGTCGCGAGCCGCGCGCTCGATTTCCCCTTCCGCCACGAGCCTGGTGAGCACCTGGCGGTGGATGCCGAGTTCGGCGAGTTCGCCGGGCGTCACACCCTGTTTTCGGCGGGAGAGCTTGAGCGTGCGGGTGCGGTCGGTATCGCGGGTCATGTGGCGAACGCTAGGCACTTCTTCATAAGTGTCAAGGTTTTGCCACTGTCCCGGCCGCATCGTGGTGGAGAACTCGGTCAGGATTCCCGGCCCTGCCTGCTCACAGGTTCTCCCCGTGCACCTGCCGGAAGTACGCCGAGAGTTCGATCACCAGCGGCGGCACGTCGGTCACGGGCTGCCACGCGAGCGAGTCGACCAGCACCTCCGGCGTTTCGTCGCCCGGGCGCCAGCGCTCGACGAAGCGATTGGCGGTGTCGACGATCCAGTAGTCGGGGACGCCATTGGCGAGATACGCAGCTCGCTTGACGAAACGGTCGGCGCGCGCCGAGGAGGGGGAGAGGATCTCCACTGCCAGCATCAACCGTCCCGCTTCGCGGAAGTCACGCGGCAGGGCGCCGTCGTCGCGACGCGGGACCACGAAGACGTCGGGTTCCACCACCGTCCGGCGGGAGAACGCCACATCGGCGGGGGCGATGAGGCAGAAGAGGCCGAGTGGCTCAGCGTACGAACTGATCAGCCGATACAGCTCTCCCGCCGCCCGTTGGTGCGTCCACGTTGGCGCCGGCGTCACCAGCAGCTCTCCGTCGACGATCTCGTACCGGTTGCCGTCGTCAGGAAGGAGGGCGAGTTCCTCGGCCGTCCAGTCGCGACGCGAACGATCTGGGGTGATCGACAAAGGCGCGGGCATGGCCATAGCGTACGCTCGGCGCAGTTAGGGAGGCAAGGGGGCATGCGCCACGATCGTACCGGGTCGATGGCGCGACGTTACCATTCCGCCGCTTGGCGTGCCGAACGGTTGCTGGACGTCGCCGGCCGGCGGTGGCGCCTACTCTCCGTGCACCTGCCGGAAGTAGGCCGGAAGATCGATCACCAACTGTTCTGCGTCTTCCCTGGGTAACCACGCGAGAGACTCTGTCACGATCTCGGGCGACTCATCCTCGGGGCGCCAGCGCTCCACGAAGCGATCGGAGGTGTCGACGATCCAGTACTCCGGGACGCCCTCCGACTGATAGAACCGTCGCTTCACGTAGCGGTCGGCGCGCGCGGAGGCGGGGGAGACGACTTCAACAGCGAGCACGAGGCGTCCCACATCCTCGAAACGCGACGCCGGCCTCCCGTCGATCAGCGGGATGACGAACAGGTCGGGTTCGACGACCGTACGTGGCGAGAAGGTGACGTCGGCGGGGGCGACAAAGCACTCGATACCGAGGCGATCGCAATACGGCGCAAGTAGTTGCGCGAGCCGCAGGGCGGCGCGCTGGTGCCGGAACGTCGGCGCCGGCGTCACCAGCAGCTCTCCGTCCACCACCTCGTATCGGTTGCCGTCGTCGGGAAGTGAGTTGCGCTCCTCGACCGTCCAGTCGCGGCGGGAGATGTCCGGAACGATCGGCGGGGGCGCGGGCATGGCCATAGCGTACGCTCGGCACAGTTAGGGAGGCAAGGGGGCATGCGCCAAGCTCGCGCGGGGCTCGCGGCTGGCTGGCATCAATCCATTGCGGGTGGTATCGAATCAGTGGGCCGCCTTCGTTCGTACCAGGTCGTACCCTGAACCAACCTGCGCTCACGCCTTCGACTTGCGCGGCCGCCCCCCCTTGGCGCCGTTCGCCCTCGCGGCCCGCGCCTTGGCCTTGCTGGTGACCTGCCCCGCCAGGCGGGCCAGCTCCTGCAAACGCTGGCGTCGCCCGACCGAATCGAGCAGGAGGCCCGACACGCTCAGGTCGACGTCGAGCGCGTCCCACCGGAGCGCCGTCCCCCCGGGGCTGACCTCCACATCCGCCAGCTGCGACGGCGTCGCGTCAGCGAGCGCGGCGACGCGCGACACAGGGAAGCCGAAGAGACAGCCGTTGCTGAGCTCCACCAGCACGCGCGTCGCCCGGCGGTCATAGCGCGCCGACAGGGCGCGCAGCCCCAGCGCTCGCTCGCGCGCGTCGCGCGCGCGGGCTGCGCGGATCTCCTCAGCGATCGTGATACGAGGGTCCATGGAGCTGGCTCCAGCAGTCGTGCAAGTACTCCAGATGTGATTCGACGATCGCCACTGCGCGCCGTACGTCGTGGTCCCGCATGCCGAATACCGATCGGATGATCCCGCGCTGCTGCCGGCTCCCGAGTTCGATCACCACCTCGCCATCGACATGCCTCACGTGCACGTGCGGTGGTGCGTGCTCGCGGGGTGGGAGGAAGATGACCATCCGAAAGCCGGCGACGCGCAGGACCGTGGGCAATTGGACAATAACCGAGCGGATGGGTTTTCGCCATCGCCATTCGACGATGCTCCAAGCTGATCGGATGCCCCTGCCAGGACGGTACCATTCGATTGCGGTGCGTATCGAATGGAGGGAGCCGCCCTCTCGTGCGCGTGTCGATCGTGCCTGCCATTTCCGGTCCTTCAAGGAGTCACCTTCAAGAGGTCAGAACCCTTGAACTCGATCTTGCACCGGCGCGCCGTGAGCCTCGCATCACGATATCGCCGCCCAAGAATGCCCAGGCGCAGCTCGTCGCCCTGGAGGATGCCCTCCATCAGTCGCAGGTCATGCCTGCTCCACGAGACAACCAGCCGATCCTCCTCCTCGGCGCGATCGACGAGGCACTCGACGAGTTGCCGGTGATCGGCGAGTGCGGCGTGCTCCGCCCGGCGCTTCTTGTGGCAGGGGGCGAACAGCGGCTCGACGATGCCTGCCGCGAGCGTGCGATTCACCAGGTAGCCGAGCAGTGTGGGAGGACGGTCCTTGGAGCCTTCGTAGTCGACGTACAGGGCGCGCTGCGCGTCCATCGTGCCGAGCAGCGGGGCGCGCCGGCCCTCCGCCGAGGGGGCGCTAATGGTGGATGATGCCGTCATGGAAGTACCCTCCAGGTGAAGAGAGTTGACGCTCGTGTGGTGATCGCCCATCGCACGCGTGTGCTACCAGTTGAAAAGCGTCTGCTTCCCCGTGCGTCGATCGTAGGCGTGCTGCAACGAGCGCTTTCGATCCACCGTGTCGAGGCGGCGTTCGCGCATCCGGTGCAGCAGTGCCGCGAGCTGTTCGCGCGAGCCCCGTACCAGGTCGCGCACGACGGCAGGTTGCCGATCGAGCAGCGCCAGGCCGCGCTGCAGCAGCTGTGCGGCCGCGTCGAACCGTCGCGCGTCCGCCAGGGTGATCGCCCGCTCCCGCAGCGCCGCCAAGCGCAGATCCAGCCACGTCGCCCGCACCGCCGAGTTGGGGCGCCGCACCCCGTTCCAGGCGATGGCAAAGCGCAGCGACACCGGCGTCACCCCGTCCGGGGCCACGCCCGTGGCCTCGCACGCCGCCAGCTGCAGCGGCGCGTCGGCGGACCCCCGCGGGAGCGTGAACTCCAGCACCACTGTCCGCTCCGCCACCGCCGACAGCTCCCCCACCATGATGGAGTGCCCGCGCGACGCGTCGTCGGCGTCCACGCGCCCACCCCCCGTGAGCCCGCCCCACACGCCGGTGAGCGGCGCGTCGGGCGCCACGCATAACGCCACGCGCAACGCACTCACGCTCCGCATGGCCCGCAGCTCCTCCACCAGCACCTCGGCCACACGGTCGGGGCCCTGCATGTACCAGGTGTTGCCGTCACCGGCGTCCGCCATCGCCCGCAGGAGGTCCTCGTCGTAGCCGTCGCCGAAGCCCATCGTCGTCGTCGAGATCCCGCGCTGCGCCGCGTCGCGGCACATCGCAGCCAGCGCGGTCGGCGACGTCTCACCGACGTTCGCATGCCCGTCGGTCATGAGGACGATACGGCGCAGCGGGAGCACCTGTTCGACGCTCGCCGATTCATGGGGTGCCAGCGTCAGCACCGAGCGCCCGCGTCGCCACCCGTCCGCGAGCGCCGTCGTTCCGCCCGTGTCGATCGCCCGAATCGCCCGTTGGCACGGGAGCAGCGTCCCATCACCAATCGGCGCCAGCGCGAAGTCGACACGCACCTCGCTGTCGAAGGTGACGACTGCCGCGCGACTCCCCTGGGGGAGGCGAGCGACGAGGGCGCTCGCCGCGTCACGCACCGCCTCGATCGGCTCACCGGCCATCGACCCCGACCGGTCGAGCACCAGCGCCAGGTCGACCGGGCGCTCGCCCTCGCCAGCACCTGTACCGCGCAGCGTGACCGCGGCACGGATACGCGTGTCGCCCGTGCGGAGTGTCGTCGTGTCGAACGCCACCGTGCAGGCGATCCCCGCGTGGTCGTCCCGCGCCGATGCGGTGCATGGCGGCGTGGCCGCGTCGGGGATGTCGTCGTGCTCCTCCGCGTCGTCGAACATGTCGTCGAACAGGTCATCGAACGCGGCACCATCCGTCGGGTGTGACGTGCCGCCTGACGCGTGTTCGCGTGGGTCGCTTGCAGTCGCGTCCATCGCATGGCGTTCGCCGACGATGGCCAGCGATCGTGCGAGGTCGAGCGTCACCACGCGATCGCGGAAGAGGGCGGCGCCGAGGATCCACCCGTCAGGGGCAATCATCGCCAGGGCTGCGCGCAGTAGTGGTGGGAGGACCGCTACCTCCAGCGTCAGTGAGACTCCCATCGCCTCGATCTCGACCTTGTGGACTTCGACCGCGAAGCGCCCGAAGCCCGGGAGGAAGTCCTCGTCGTGCCGGACTGGGCGCAGCCCGTGCACGTACTCCGGCGGGCAGTACGAGAGCGCTGCCCCGGTGTCGAGCACCGCCTCGGCGCATCCTGTCTCGGTGTCGAGCGGGATGAGGGGGACGCCGAGCGGTGACATGCGGAGCGGGACCTTGATGCCGCGCCCGACACGGCGCGTGGCGCCCCAGGTGATGGTGCGGGCCGGCCAGTCGACCGTGACCGGCGTGCGGGCCAGTTCTGCGCAGCCAATGAGGCGCTCGACACGGACCCCGAGTTCATCGCTCACGATCGAGGGGGCCCGCATGGTGATGGGGACGCCGGTGTCGAGCAGGTCGAAGGCCTCGCCGCGGCGGACGAGGAGGTGGTCCCGGATGAGGTGGAGTGGTTCGGTGTGCGGAGTGGGGTGCGGCATGGTGGCCTCGCGAGCGTTGAGATGGGCGATAGGGGGCCGAAGGAGCTCGGCGGCGGGCTTCGCGGCGAGGGAGTCGGCGAGGAGGAGCGGTGCCGAATTCGCGACGCGAGGGGCCCTATCTCAAGAAGGCGCGCGTGGGTGGGTGCGCGTACACGCATGCGCGTGCGCGCCGGTACATGCGCGTGGGCGCGCGTAGGCCAGCGTGCGCGCCCACGCGCGACTGCCTACCGCGCTGCCGGGAGCAGCTCCGTCGTGATCTCGCGGATGAGCCGCCCCTTCTCGTCCATCAGGTAGATGTGCGCCGTCGCCGCCGCGTCATCTCCGCGTGGTTTGTCGAGCGAGACCGACACCAGCGACGGTTCGAGCTTGTAGGCGGCGCCGCCGATGAAGTCGATGGCGAAGCCGATCACCCACCCTACCACCAGGTTGCCCCACACCCAGCCGTTGAGGCTCTTGGTGATCGCGACGTTCTCGTTCTGGTAGCCGGGGGCGCGGACCTCGATCTGGTATTCGTTCTTGCGCGGCAGGCGCACCGACTGGTTGCCGGTGCCGCTCGACATCTCGATGCCGCTGGACGACTTGACGACGAACGACGCGTCGGAGGGGGTGGTCTGGAGGTTGACGTTCTGGGAGGTGCCGCCGCCGAGGATGGAGGCGCAGGCGGAGAGGAGGAGGGTGGTGCAGAGGGTGACGGTGGTGCGGACATTCTGTCTCATTGCCATCGACTCCTGCTGGGGGAGAGTGTTGCGGTAGCAGGGTCGATTGTAGGAGCCCCCTCTGACAGCGGAGGCGTGGAGTCAACACAGGGAGACGCGGAATGCGGGATCGCGTCTGCTAAGACGACTGCAGCTCACGCTCACAGCAGGAGACCGTACGGAACGTCGCTGCCCATCGCTCACTCCTAGGGCTTGACCACCACTCCCGCCGACTCGTACGCGGCAAGCACCTCGTGCGAGAAGCACGCGAAGACCACTCGTTCCACATCGCCTCGCGTCAGCGCGGCGCTGGCCTCGGCCACAGCGATATCGGTGGCCTGTTGCAGCGGGTAACCAAAGATGCCGGCGGAAATCGCGGGGAACGCGATGCTCTTGATGCCGTGGGTGCGGGCGAGCGAGAAGGCGGCTCGATAGGCACTTGCGAGAAGCGCAGGTTCACCGTGACTGCCGCCCTTCCAGCGAGGGCCGACGGCGTGGATGACGTACTTCGCCGGCAGCAGAAAGCCTGCCGTTAGCCGGGCTTCTCCTTCGGGACACGGTGCCTCGTGGGCGCAGGCCGTTGCTAGCTGCGAACCCGCGGTGGCATGAATCGCACCGCAGACACCCCCGCCTGGCGCAAGCGACGAGTTGGCGGCGTTGACGATCGCGTCGACGGATAGTGTGGTGATGTCAGAAATGATCGCGGTGCAATAACCACGACGCGTGCCTTCGGCGCTCAGTTCCGACAGCTTCATGAGAAGCGCCATGACCACGCGCGCGGTGCCCCGCGATAGCCCTCCATCCCTTCGCGCTCGCGAATGCTCTGCATCGCATCCATCAGTTGGTAGGCGACGCTTCCATCATCTCCGATTGTCAGATCGATGACGTCGAGGTCGAGGATGAATTGGCGCTGACCGCCGGAGCGAGCGGCGATGTACGCGTCGTAGGCGGCCGTCCAATCGGGATCGTCGGCCCAGTATCGGGGGCTCATGATCTCTGTACTTGCACGGGCTTGGGCGTCAGCTTCTGTGAAGTTTGAACATCATCGAAGCATCGCGGCGCTTCCGCCAATGACGAGGCGAACACGTCTGACAAGCTTCGCGCGAACTGGCCAACTGCATCGAACACTTCTTGGTCACTTCGCGGCGTTGCGGGCAGGCGCGGCCCTCAGCGTCCCAACACTCCGTCGAAGTCGAATCTCGATTCTCCTTCGCTCCTGTACATCCGTGCGATCACGCCAGTCGGCATCGTCACCATTCGGCAAGGTGAGGTTCGCTCCGCTGAGTGCCCTGAACTTCAGGTGCTTCAGCTCCGTTCTTGTCCGGAGCTGGCGCCGAACTGCCCAGGCCCGCATGAGCCCGAGATCGGCATTGCTGCCGGCAAGGGCTCGACCCAGAAAGTCCGTGTCAGCCATGCTAGCTGTGTCGAGTCCCGACTTGCGATTGACCGGTTGCCCGTCGGTGTGACCGACCACCTCAACCACGTCGCACTGGTACCGTTCCGCCGCTTCAAGGATCGCGGGAGCCACAAGGCGGTCCAATGCATCCTGAAACGATTCGGAAAGATCCGCGCTCCCAGCGTCAAACGTGTATCCATCCCCCTCCGTGAGCGCGATGATCGGTGGCTGATCCACGGTGGGCGTGGTCGACGGTGCGGGCAGATTGGGCGCTTGCGACTGGACTCCGGCCAAGGCGACCACGATCCATGGCACGACCATCAGCAGCGCCACGGTTGTGTTCTTGAGGTATAGTGCAGACTGACGGTCCACGCTGGCTACTTCCTGAAGATGTCATTCGATAAGAGTTCCACGATCGAAACATGTAGCGCGTTGAGGTCTTCGACGACCTTTTTCGCTTCGCGAAATCCTTGCGTTGTTTGTGCTGCGCCGTTCGCCGCGTCGTTAGCGGCCTTCGCCATGCGACTGGCAGAGGCGGCGGTTTCGTTGAGCCGATCCACGAGAGTCAACGAAGTCTGCGAAACTGATGCGATCGCCGACTTGGTTTCCTTCGAGAGTTGTCGAAACGTCTCCTTGGACTCGGTGGCGGACGACTCCAGATGTTTCAATACCTCCTCGATTGCGCCGGAGAGTACCTTCCACCGCACGGCCTGCTGCTGCATTGCGCCGATCTCGGCGTTGAGCGCCCGTTCTCGTTCTTCGTACAGGTGTTTGAGAGACGCCTGCGCGCTTCCAGCATCAACTGCGAGCTGCTGCAAGAAGGAGCTCTCTCGCGTTCCGGAAACGACGCCCTGTGTCTCCAGATACTGACCGGCAGCAACGCCGACGAAGTGTGGAATGATCGCCGCGCCCATGGGCGCCAGCGCTGTGAACAGTAGCTCGGACGAGTCGACACCACCGCGAACTGTCACAGCAGCAAAAGCCACCGTCACTCCCAGCGCCACAAGCGTGTGGAGGAAACCAGCCGTATAGAGCCACCCCGTTGCCCCGCGTCGATCCGGCCCCTCGAGACTGCGTACGACCGTGGTCATCCACAGTAGATGCACTACACTCGCGGCATCGTAGCCGAGCGCGAGCGATCGAATGTTCAGCCCAACCGCCCCTCCCATGCCGGACAGAGCCACCATCGCAAAGAGGAACAACGCCGCACCGACGCAGCCAACGAGAAAGAGCCTTCGCAAGAATTCCATTTCACGCTAGGCAGATTGTGTCTTGGTCCATAAACGACGAAGCGCTGTGTAGGCCTCGTTGATCTCCATTGTGCGTCGCTCGGCTTCTGCGCGGCGCTCGGGCGGATGGCGATCGGGGTGCCACTGGCTGATTAGTTTGCGCCACGTCCGCGCCGCGAGTTCTTCTGATGAATCCGGAGATAGCTCTAGCACGCTGGGTGCACGAAACGAGCTCTTCCAACGATGCTTCGTCAGTGGAAGATTCTTCTCCGTGCGCTGCCGACTCAGCAAGCTGCGCGAGCATCTCGAATGCATGAATGGCCTCATTCGGATCATCTCGAATACCACGGTCGAGATCGAGCTCAAGTGAATCCCGCGTGGACGCGAAGTCCTCCGCTAGATCGCGGGTGCTCTCATTCTTCGTCAGTTCCTCAAGCGAATCAACAAGTCTCGTGAGCGCTGAATTGTATCGGATCTCGATGTCCCGATAGGCGAAGCAGTCTTCGCATAGCTCTGCAATCTCCTCTACGCCGAGCCGACGCCAAGTGACACAGCGTCGAAGCACGTCGGTGCGATGCTCTAGAAAAACCCGCCAGCCGAGTCTGCAGTCCTTGGTCATCCGGAGGGCCTGGCTCAGCATTGCCATCGAGTCGAGCAACTCGGATGCTGCGTCGAAGTCCGCTCGCAGAGCGTCTAGGAACGGACGGAGAGGAAGCCCACTGCCGATCGACGTTTGCTCAGCCGCTACGAGCAGCTCACATACCTCGCGTAGCCGATCCGCAGCATCCGCGTGAGTCTCCGAAGAGGGGCTGAGCAGAGCCACGACATCAATTCCGAAGTCGCGGCAGAAGTCAGCGAACGCAAAAGGAGCGTCCCACTCCAGTAGCCGCTCTGCAAGCGGCCAAGGGATGACACGTATTCCGTAGTGCGAAAGGACAGTCGCTGCGGCCCTGATCTGAAGGCGTTTCGCCACCGCGGGCACGCCGGTCACACGAGGGTACCGAAAGCGCGTGTCCGGTTCGATCCGTGTCGGCGCCACGGCTGCAGCAAGTCCCGACGAGATCGGAATCGATGGGACCCGTGGGCCGTCATCGTCCTCGGCGCGATCTGCTGCCCGCGCTTGCCCCTCGTTGCCAGGCTGGCCGCCGGCCAACGGGGTGGGTTGCCCAGGAGTCGCCTCGCGAGCTCGCAGCCCGGCCGCGCCCCTCGGTGTAACAAGAGCGCCTCGAAGATCAATCGCGCGAACCTCTGTAGCGCTCGCCTGAGCGTTGAGAACAAATGAGCGTTCCGCTAACGCGCGGGAGAGTTCCCGACCGACGGGAGGAGGTTCGCCGCTCGGGTGATGCCCGCGCCGAGTTCCTTGTTTCCGACGATCTCCGCGAGAGTGTCACGCGATGCGAGTTGTTTGAGGAAGCCGTGGTCCGCGTCGACGGTACCAACTGCGATAATCTCGACACCTTCTTTCTTGAGAAGGTCTGCTCGATCGAGCGTTGCCTGACGGATATCGTGGTCTGGGTACCCGTCTGTGGCGATCACGATCGCACGGACGTCCCGACGCTCTGTCAACTCGGATGACGCGACCTCAAGAGCGCGGAACATGTTCGTCGAACCTTCGATCGCGAGCAGTTGCGTGGCGCGATTGAAGTCTGCCTGATCTCGTGTGCAGGACATTCGAAGTTCAGCGTCCGAGCTGAAGCTGACCAACCCCACCACGTATCCTTTACCAAACGCTTCCGCGGCAAATCGGGAAGCGCCGTCTTTGGCTTGTGCGAGCTTGTTCGATCCCAGCATGCTGCCGGAGCAGTCGATGGCAATCACGACGCGCCCCTGCTTCTTGCGGCCGAGCCCGTATTCCTTGAGCAGGTCCATCGAATGCTGGCGACGGTCCAGTGCGTTGCCACTCGCCTCTGTCGCTCTCTGGATGGCGCGAGGGCCGTCGAGCAGCTTCGGCCGTTTCCTTTCCTGATCCATGTGCAACTCCCTCACGGTTCTGCCGAAGCGGGTCATGCTGATGTGATCCCGGCAAGCGTCGATGCCCTCGCTCTCGGCTTCGATCAAGAACTTGTAGCAATACCGCCGAATTCGCCAAGGATGTCGCACATACGCTACAGGCCGTGTCTTCGTCGGATAGACAAGAGTCACCGCAGCTTCTCGGCCCACGACGAGCAGTGCCGCCAGGATCTGCGAAGTCCAAAAGCGACCTAAGTCATTCGCTGACAGTGTCTTCACACCCGTGGCGTGGGAGTCGCTTGTGCTCGACGCAGGTGCCTCTTTTCAGCCTTCCAGAGTTCGACGCCGCGGGTGGGGAAGCTGGTTGATGAGTCGACCACCGCGACGATGGTCCGGACCACGCCGCTAGGTCGGCGAAAGCCCCACCCGATGGACGTCTGCCCAACGTCTCGTTCCGCGCCACTTACTCATGATCTAAGCGCGATTCGCGCCACCCCTCTCGCAGCCCATCGCACGACCTAGCCAAGGTCGTGCTCCAGAATCTGCCAGAGCGGTCTGACAGCGGTGAGAATTCGCTGTTGCACGACAGTCATGTCGTCTCGAGCCGAAGTAGCAGCACTCGCCGAGCCAGCACTTCGCCCGACGCTCGTACCCCAAACCGCGCCCGCGCCATTCGCCCTAGCAACTCCTCAGGCACGCACTCGGCAAACTTGAGCTTGCGAACGCTGTCCGCCCTCCACGCGCCGCCACTGCGAGCCACTTCATCCCGTGCCGCCATCACCGCACCGCGAAGCGTGTCTGCCATCCACCCGTCTTCGCCCTCCCGCTGCACCGTGACTCCCAACGCATCCGCAGCGGTCCTCGCGCGAGCAACAGTCAACTCAGCGCCAACGGCCTGGTCGTAGCGATCGCCCGCGAACGTCCACCATCGCGCGCGTGTCCCACCAGCGTCGGAGATGAGCGTGGTCGTGTCGAGCCGCACCCACGAGTACTCATCCCGAAGTCTCAGCAACGTCTCGCGTGAACGACGCGAGAGGAACCGCTCCTCCAGTCCCTCCACGAGAACCTTTGCCACCGCCTGCGCCAACTCGAAGTGCATCGGCGGCCCATCGCCGATCCACCGCGACTTGCCGCGAATGCTCGAAGGCTCCACCCACGCCTTCTTGCCATCCGGAGAGAGGTGCGTCACGCGCCATCCGTGCCCAGCCAGCACGATGAACGCCGGCTCGTCGTCGCGATGACTCTGAAACGACAATGGGTGCACCTGCCCGATTTCGTGCACGCCGTGAAGGACGGTGACGAGCGGCGGGGTATTGAAGACGGAGAACAGCTCGAGAAAATGCCGCGCACCATACGCCCGCTCTCCCGCCGGCCCGATCCCGATGATCGGTCCGTCGGTGAACAGCACCCCCTGATCGAGGAGGTACGTGAGCACGGCATCGAGCTCGTCGAGCGATATCCCCGCCGTAGCGCACCATCGCGCGAGCCGCTGCCGCAGCGTGTGCCGGTCGGTTCCGCCGCCCTGCTGCAGCAGGCTCGCCAGAACCTGCTGCGCCAGGACCGGATAGGGGAGCCCCGGCGGCTGCACCGGCTCGACGAACCCGGCCGACCAGAGCGAGACGAGCGCGCAAGCCCGCAAGAGCGCTTCATCATCAGTCGCCAGAAACAGGCAGTTACGCCGTGTCCCAGCACGCCGCCCCGTCCGTCCCAGCCGTTGCAGGAAGCCGGCAACGGTGAGTGGCGCATCAATCTGATGACGCGATCGAGATCCCCGACGTCGATCCCCAGTTCGAGAGCGCTCGTCGCGACGATGACGCAGTCGCTCCCCTCGGCGAACGCACGCTCCGCCTGCCGCCGCTCGTCGACCCCGAGCGATGAGTGCGACACGAACGTCCGCACGCCGTGCGAACGCAGCAGCTGCGCCAACTCCTCGACCTGTCGCCGCGAATCGCAGAACACGAGCCGCTTCTCGCCGTGATGCAACCGGCTGATGACCGACGCTGCGTTCTCGAGAGAGCCGACGGCATCTATGATCACCTCGGCCTCGCTCGCCGGTGCGCTGGCCCCGCGTACGACTGTCTGTGGTTCGTCGCGCCTCGCAGTGAGCCAGGAGAGTAGCTCCTCCGGGTTCGAGAGCGTCGCCGACAGTGCGATGCGCTGGACGTGACCGTCCGCCAGCGCCGCAATGCGTTCTACGAGCGACAGCAGGTGCCAGCCGCGGTCATCGCCCGCGAAGGCGTGGACCTCGTCCACGATGACTGCACGAAGCCCCGCGAAGAGAGCGCGATGGTCCACGGCGCGCGATACGAGCATGACCTCGACGGACTCGGGCGTCGCCAGCAGGATGTCGGGGCGCTCGCGAAGGATGCGCTTTCGCTCGGACTGCTCCACATCGCCATGCCACACCGCGACGCTGCGTCCGACCATGCCGGCGAGCAGCGTCAGGCGCGACTCGAGGTTGTTGAGCAGTGCCTTGATGGGACAGAGGTACAGCGTAGACGGTTTGTCCCCATCCTTCCTGCAGCATGCGCGACAAGATCGGAAGGACGGCGGACTCGGTCTTCCCTCCGCCGTGGGCGCCTGAACGAGAACGTGCTCACCTCGCAGGATCGGGGCGATAGCCGCTTCCTGGTGAGGGCGCAGCGAACGCCACCCTAACGTGTTGACGACGTGGTGCTGCACCGCCGGATGCAGCTGCTCGAACGGACGAGCGCCTCCCGCCTGCGTTTCGCTCACGTGGACAGTTCGACGTCGTCGACGTTCGACGCGGGCCTCGCCTCACGCTCGGCGGGGGTGAGTTCACCGTCCGACAGCGTCAGCGCGTAGTCACGCCGCGGGTCGAAGTCCGTGAACTGGTCCACCCGGTCGAGAACGTCCCCGACAAGCTTCTTGAGGAAGATGCGAGGCGCCACGCCGACCTTGCCGCCGAGACCTCCGGCGATCGCATGTGCCAGCGCGGCGACGTAGGCATCATCCACGACGCCACGAATGCGGGCTGGATCTCCCGCTCCATCCGCGTACAAGTCGCGCACTCGGCGCCCTACCTCCTCGAGCCGTGTCTGGTCGAAGTTGCTCAATCGGATCTGCACCGCGCGCGGGTTGTCGAAGCGCGCATCCGTCGCGAAGTCGACGTGCAATCGCTGGGCAAGCGGTTGCAGGCGCTGCACTCCTTGGGGGCCGTCGTAGAATGCGGGCGTCCCCGTCACGAGCAGATACAGGCCGGGGAAGCGTCCGGCATCGACTTCGTCCATGAGCTGCCGCAGCGCGTTGAGCGCACGCTCGCGCACGTCGCCACGGACGCGCTGGATGGTCTCCACCTCATCGAGCACCAGCACCAGGCCCGCCTGACCGGCGTCGCGCAGCATAACGAGGAGCCCCTGCAGGAACGCCATCGCCCCCACATGGTCCAGCTCTCCCTTGAGTCCGGCCGCACGCTTGATGGACGCCGACACTGTCGGAGAACCACCGAGCCAGGCGAGCAGCCCCTGCGCGACCTCGTCGTCGCCGGCGAGGAGCGAACGGCGGTAACCGCGAAGGCAGGCTGCAAATGCCGGCGCGTGTCGCGTGACAGAGGCCAGGCGCTTCTCCATCAGCTCGGTGGTCGCCTCGACGAGCCGAGCCTCGTCACCGCTCGCCACGTCACCGCTCGCGAGCACCTCCTCCTCGAGCGCGTAGAACCAACCATCCACAACCGAGCGCAGGGCGCCGCCGCGCGTCAGTTGTAGTCAGGCGCTCGATGAGGCGGCGATACACCGCCTCCAACCGATGCAGTGGCGTATCGACCTCCGACACCTGCACCTCAGCAGTCGCGAACCCCTGGCGCAGCGCGAGTTCCTGCAACCACCGCGCAAAGAACGTCTTACCCGTGCCGTACTCTCCACGTACCGCCTTGAAGAGCCCGCGCCCGAGCTTCACCTGCGCCAGCTCCTCGCGCAGCGTGGGCTCGAAGCGATCGAGTCCGACCGCGAGCACATCGAGCGCGGTTGCTGGCACCGTGCCACGGCGCAATGCGTCGAGCATCTCCGCGCGACGCTGCGGGCTGAGGGAGGGAGTCGCTGTCATCGGATGGTGCTCACCCTCCCAACCCGAACTGCACTCGCAGCAGCTCACGATTGAGCGTCAGCGTTCCGGTGGACGCTTCTTCTTCCAGCACCGCGAACCCCTCGACGTTTAGCACCCGGCGTGCACCGGCAAAGACGCCACGCACGCGGAGCTCCGAGAGCGCAAGAGCGCTCGCCACAGCGGGACGCGACGCGCGCCCATTGTGGCGCTCCAGCGTTTCCAACAGTGCGCGCATCTGCTCGTCGCGCGGGGCAACACGCCCGGCCAGTTCGCGCTGCATCGCGAAGAGTGGCGACGCCAGCAGGAGCCCGATCCAGGGTGGTGCGACGGCCTCGCCGCGCGCCGTCGTCTCGACGCGAACCGGGGGCGTGAGTTCCCCGTCCTGCATCGCGGTCGTAGTCTGCCGCTGTCCCGCGTCCCTCCCTGTTTGCGAAACAGGAACGCCCGCAGTTTGCGACGATGCATTGCTCCACCACGGCGGCGCCGAGTCCAGCACCGGGCGCCATCCCGCGACGCCAAGCTCATCGCGCGAGAGCACCGCGATCGGCGCCACGACCTCCTGCGGCGTGGCACCACCATGATATCCGGTCTTCTTGCCGGTATATCGCAAGCTCTCCTCACGGCGAGAACGACGCTCTCCTGCCCGGTCGCCGCTCGCACGCGTGCGCGGAAGCGACCACCTCGCCATCGCTCGCTCCGCCAGCAGCAAGCGAACGCCAGCGCGCACTCTCTCCGCTCCTCGGCGACGAGGTGTCATGATCGAGCAAGTGCCCGTGATCGCTGAGGACGACGACCGCGCGCTCGGCGGCCGCCGCCTCCTGCAGCAACGCCTCCAGCAGTGGAATGGCCGTGACGGACCATCGCGGTGTCACCTGGTCCGAGCGATCGAGCCAGTCGTCGATGGCATTGATGACTGCCCCCACGACTCGCTGCTGGCGATCGCCGATGGCGGCACGCACCTCGGCGGCGAGTCCTTCCGACCCACCGAGGTCGCTCTTGTGAAAGAGCAAGGGACGACGGCCGGCGATGGCGCTGCGCGCAAGCGCATGATGCGCGGCGAAGTGCTGACGTTCGTGCGGCTGTGCGCCCGACATCGGTTCACCGGCAAAGAGCGACGTCCGAGAAAGCCGTGACGCTGGGGAGCATGGCGACGGCGACAGGAGCGGCTGGCGCCGCGTCAGGGCGCCACCACGTCCACCCGCGCCCCGCCAGCTCGGCGTGCAGCTGCCGCCATACCACCAGGTCCATGCCGTCCATCAGGAGCACCAACACCGCGCGGTTGTCGGCGATGGGTGCCACGACATTCTCGATCACGCGCTCCACGGGGAGCATCGCCGGTTCGGCGACCGGGTGTGCGTTCCACGCCACCAATCGCTCCGCGAAGCGCTGGTTCTCCACCTCGCGCACCGCGCGCGCTCGCTGCAATAGGGCGGCGTACGCAGTCGACAGCTCGCCGTCGGTATCACCGGCCATGAGCGCGACTCGGGCGGCATCGAACCAGCTCCCCGAGCGGACATGTCGGATGACATCGTCCGCGAAGGTGTCACCCCCACTAACCTCCGCCCTCTGCAAAGCACCGAGTGCGCGCACGAGCCGCGCCGCCATGGTCGCACGCTCGGCGCGGTCCCTCCCGCGTATCGCCTCGTGGTCCACGAAGCGACGCTGCGCCTCATCGATCGCGGCGCTGCTCCCTCCGTGGGAGAGCCACGTCCTGATCGCCCGGCCGAGGCGTCCCGCGCGCCGGGACGACCCCGCCGGCAGGATCGGGCTCAGTTCCGCCGCCGCCTCGGCGCGAAGTTCCTCGAGGAGCCACTCCGCACGTGCCGCCTCCGCGGCCGCGCGCTCGGCGGGCAGCTCGGACAATGCGCGGCGCGCGAGTGCGCTCCACTCTCGCGCCTGGGCCTCGCTCGGTGCCTGTCCCCCGACGAGCGGCTCGAGCCTTACGCGCGCCGCCGTCAGCACGTCGCGAATGGCGGGGTCGTCCACCTCCTGATCTGGCCAGAGCACTCCGCAGGCGAGTCCCAGCGCGAGCAGTTGATCACCACGCCCCGCCTCGATGGCAGCTGCCAGCAGCTTGCCGAGCGAGCCAGCCGTTTCGCCGAATCGCTCAGCGATGCCCCGGCGGACTTCGTCGGGAAGAGCGCTCCAACGCGCGACTGCACCTTCGCGCGAGCTCCACCGCAGCAGCGTGAGGGCATCCGGCGCGCCACCCGGCAACCCGAGGAGCACCACGAGCGCATGCAACCAGGCCGTGTCCAGGTCGAGCACCCCACTCGGCGCGGCCGGGTATCCGCCGGGGGGAGCGTGTTCGAGCAGGACGTCGGCTAGCCAGCCCATCCGCGCCACGCGTGGGTCCACACCATGCGCGCGGAACAGGTCCCTCAGCAGCTCCCACGATTCGAGCACAAAGACGCGCTGCCGGGCGATGCGCGCCAGCACATCCCACCCCAGCTCCTGCGTCTCCAACGGCGTGAGGATGACGAGGCGCGCATCGCCACCCGCGTCCTCGAACTCGACCAGCGCCTCCCGAACGGCCAGCACCGACGCGGCGCGCGCCACGCGCCAGCTGCGCGACCCCACGAGAAGCGACTCGCCACCAGTCCACCCCCCTCGCACCTGCACCGCGACCACGCGCGACTCGCTCTTCTTCTCCACCTGCGCCAGCAGAGTAGACAGGTGCGTCGGCCGCACCAGGAACGCCCCCGATGGTCGTGACGCTGGGGTCTGACGCACGCCAGTCGATGCCGACGTTGTCATGGGGACGTGCGCGGATAGATGCGCCAGGTGATTTCCACCTGGGAGTCACCGCTCGACGAGACGTCTTCCCTGATCTTCGCCAGCGCCGTTTCCAAGCGTGCGCCGTCAACCATGAGTTTCTTGGGCGGGCCTTCAGAAACCACGGGTGGTGGCGCGGGCGGCGAGTTCCGGTACTGCTCCTCGCGTCTGCGAAGCTCAGCTTCGCGCGCTGCCATCTCCTCCTCACGCTTCGCACGCTCCGCCGCTTCCTCTCGGCGCTTCGCCTCCAGCTCCTCGCGAAGTTTGGCCTGCGCCTGCTCCATGAGTCGCGCCGACTCCGTGATCAGTCGAACACCGCCCTCATTGAACTGCTCGACGGCGGGACGCAGCGCCACGACGTGCTCATCGCGCCGCAGCGCCTCTCGCAGCCCTTCCAGCAGCGCCTCGACGCGAGTGCCGAAGCTCTCGGTGGGGAGCGACTTGAGGTTCTGCACCAGCGACCACTGCACCAGGTCGACTGCCTGTGCGAGTGCGCTCGCGTGCGCGAGAACCTCACCCATCGCCGTCACCGTCGTGGGAACCGCGGCCTCGGCGAGCGCGCGAACAATTCCATCCGGCCTCTGTCCTTGAAGCGCCGTGAGCAGGTCACGAACCGCAATCGCGCTCGTACGACGCTCGCTCGAAGTAGCGTCGAGCGTTAGGCGGGTGAGGGCTGCATCGAGCCGCTGCGTGTACTGCACCACATCAGACTGCGCCGGGCGCGCCTTGGCCTCCACGTCTCGCGCCAGTATCGCAAGCGACTGCGCCGACCGAAGGCCCGGGACCGTCACTCCGCACAGCCCACCGGCACGCTGGATGGCGACCGACCACGCCTGCTCGTCAGGCAGCTGCTGCGTGCGGACCTCCAGCTCGTCCGGCAGCCTCTCGACAGCGCCTTCGACCGGCGTCTGGCTGCTATACAAGTGGAAGCTGCGATTGCTCTGCAGTGCCCACGTCAGGATGACGAGGTTCTGCGCTTCCCGCATCAATCCGCGTGCGCTCGGTTTGTCGATCCACTGCCGCACGCGCTGCACCGTCAACGGAGTCACGCCGTCGCGCGCGTCACACTGTGCGAAGTGAGTCTCCCACGATCGTTCCAACACGAAGTGCGCGTCTCCCATCTGCCCGAGACCAAGCGGCACCGCGATGCGGCGCATATCCGGGCGATCGCTCGCATCTACCTCCACACGCCCGTTCGGCTGTTGCGCCGCCTTCTGCACCCAGCTCCACACCTTCTTGAGAAGCGCCAGGCGAATCTCGGTCTCGAAGTTCGGGTGCGCGGGGTACTGCCAGGCCAACGCCTGTCCCACCACGTGGTCGAGCGCTTCCTTGAACGTCGCCCCAACCGGGGGTTGCAGCGTGAGCCCCGGGGCCAGCGAGTAGAAGTGCGTGTCCAGTCCGTGGGAATCGTCCACCTTCTCGCGAAACTGGTTCGTGACTACATACGCGGCGAGGAGCGCATTTTGCACGTTCGCCCGAACCGCCGTCCGCTGGTTGCTGAGCAGCTCGCGCGCCTGGGCGCGGTCCAGCGCCGACAGGTGCTGCGCGTGGGCGTCGAGTTGGTTGCCACTCAGGATGGAGTCGAGCACGACCAGCTTTCCCAGCTCGTCCTGCGCCGCCTGCGTGAGGAAGGAGGAGCCAGACGATCGAGTGCCCCTCCTGCCCGCGTGCCCGCGCCTGCTGCACGGCGGCCCGGTCGTTGAGCGGGGTCTGCCCCGGCTCGTCGAACGGATAGTCGATGACGAGGCGCCACCGGTCACCCTCGCTCGGGAGGAACTGCTCCGGCGCCATCGTGCGCACGTTCTTGAAGAGGATCTCCACCGTGCGAGTTGTCCCGCGCCACGCCACCCGCCGCTCGGGATTCAGGAAGGTGTCGGTGATGGGAATATCGGCCATCTCGAAGAGGAGCGCGCGTACCTTCTGTACGCGCGCTCCCGGCGTGTCGGCCGCCTGGGCGTTCTCCAGGATCACCTCGGTGTCGACCCCAACCAGGTGCAACGAGACCGTCGGACTCGCCCCCGTCTCGGAGAAGCGGATCTCCCCCACACGCCCGGCCCATCGGCGCAATTTCTCGAGCACGGTGCGCGCCTCCTGCCCCGGAATGCGCGAGCGCACTGTCCCATGGTTGAGCGCCGCCAGCTTCTGCGACGTCAGGCCGTCGAGTGACTCCACCCCCTCGGCCAGGGCGGCCAGGACCAGCGTCGCCATCAGTCGCTGATCGTTGCGGAAGAGCATTTCCGCGGCGTCGGCCGCCATGCCGCCGGCGATCGCGCCCGCCTTCTCTTCATCCAGCAACGGGAGGAGCTTCGTCCGCCACAGCTTGCGCGCCTGATCGAACTTCTCGCGAACCACCGCGCTGAACGGCTGTTCCGTCCCTTCGGCGATCACCCCCCAGAGTTCTCCGACCGGCATCACGTCGCCCAGCCGCAGCGAGTCGCGCTGGTTGGAGAGGAGCTGCACGAGGAGCTTGAGGGCCGTGCGTTCGCGCTGCAGCAGCGACGAGAGCGCGATGAGCGCCTGCACCAGGACTGGCGAGAACGGGTAGACCTGCTTGAACTGCTGCCGGTCCCCCTCTCGCGTGAGAAGGATGTTGAGCACCTCGCCGCGGATCTGCTCCGTCCTGGCGTGCGCTTCCTCGATCAGCGCTCGCGCCGAGTCGCTGACTGGGCGAAGGAGACGCTTCTCGATGATGGCCGGGAGGTTACGGTCTTCCAGCTTGATGGTTGCGAAGCGCCCTTCCCAGTACCGCAGCACGTCCTCGATGGCCTGCTGTTCGGCCCCCGCCAGGTGCTCGCCCACCAGTTGGCGCAGGTCACGCTGCCGGGCGAGGAACGAGACCACCGGGATCTCGCGTCGCATGTTGGCCGTCTCCACCAGCGCCACGAGCTTCTGCGCCTCGGTGGTGAGGAACGACGGGTTGGCGGCGTTGCTGGCCAGCCAGAGCATCACCTCGTCAAGAAAGAGGACGACGCCGTCGTAGCCTAGCGAGCGCGCGTGCTGCGTGAGGATCACCATCCCCTCGTCGAGCGGGACGTACCCCTCGTCGTGCGTGCTCGCCAGCCCGGCTGCCGAGGTGAAGAAGGTGTCGACAAGGTCGCCCACCAGACGTGACCGTTCTGAATCGCCCGGCGGCGCGTCCATCGCCGCCTCGAACGCGTCGGCATCCCACCCGCTTCCTAACGAGCCCCAGCCTGTTTGACCAGCAGAAGCTGCGCTGAGTTTGGCGAAGAAGGAGATGTCGCCCATGCTGCTGCGCAGATTGCGGGCATCGGCAAAGAGCTTGTCCCCGCGGTAGAAGCCCGGGGTGGCGCAGTCGGGGTGCCGCTGCCTCACATGCCGCGCGTACTGTCCCAGCACCGCCGACTCCAGCGACACCGCGTTGATCAGGTGCATCGGGACCACCAGCACCTTGCCCTCGCCGAGCCAGCCACGGTTGTCGGCGACGAGCGGGACCAGCTCCTGGATGGCGCGTGCCCTGGTGTTGCCGTCGAGCAGGAGCGACAGCACCGCCATGAAGTGCGACTTGCCCGATCCGAACGACCCGTGCAGGTACGCCCCGCGGCTCCCCCCCGCATCGAGCGCACCCTTGATCAACCCCAGCGCGTCCTTGAAGCACGAGACAAGCTGCGGCGTGACGACGTAGTCGCGAAGGGTCGTGTCAGCATGCCGCTCGTCCACGCCTTCCGTGAGCTTCAGGACGAAGTCGCCCTGATGGACCTGCGTGGGGATGGCGAAGACCTCGCCGATGGTCGGCGCTCCCTCACTCCCGGTCTGTGCGTGCGTCGGTGATGTCATCAGCTCACTCGGCCGGTTCGGCCGCATCATCATCGCCCTGGGTGTCTGCAGTCGTGGATCGTTTGGCGCGCTTCGTGGTCGAGCCCTTCCTCGCGGCCCGTGCCACACGAGGCGGCTCCCACGCGTCCAGCGCCGCGGCCGTGAGCCCCTGCGCGTGCAACTCCTCGCTGAGCCACGTGGCGTAGGCCTCCCCCGGCCTGTCGCCAAACTCGGCGTCCAGCTCATTGTGCCACTGGCGCAGCCAGGGCACCAGCTCGGCCATGCCGGCGAGCATCGGGACGACGCGCTCCCCGCTCCAGCCGTCGCGCTGAGTGCGGTCCGCGTACCACGCGGCGAGCGCCTGCACCTGCTGGAGGTGATTCCACCCCGCCCAGCCGAGGAGCGGGGCGTCGTCGCCGTCGCGATTGCAGAACGGGTAAGAGGACGAACCGTTCCTTTGGGCACGTCGAGGGCGCCGCGCATGCGCCAGAACTCGGCGCGCTGGAAGTCGGCCGAGCTGTACTTCGGTGGGCGCGGAATGGCACCGATCTCGGCGTCGCGCCGGGCCCTCTGGGCCACCGCGAGTCGCTTGGCCAGGCCATCGACGCTCTCGCCATCGAACGGGGCGGCGAACGCCGGGTCCTTCGCGACCTCGGCGTCGATCGCATCCTCGCGCCGTTGCAGCTCCCACGTGCGCTCCCAGATGCGCCGCTTCTCCAAGCCGTCCTCGGTGAAGCGGAGAGCGGGGAGGAACGGGACCGACTCGCCAAGGATGAGCTCGCGAATCACCGGTTCGAGCGCAGCGCCTTCGCCGGCGTCAAGCGCCAGTACCTGCTGAAGTTCGGGATCGAGCGCGGCTCGATCGGCGAGGTCGCGGGTGCTTCGGAACTCGACCGTTGGCCAGTATGCCGATGATTCAAGCCTGTCGAGCAACCAATTGGCCAGCGCCACC